>NZ_JBFAIC010000005.1:90838-261430 GCF_040654515.1 Dactylosporangium sp. NPDC050688 | reverse complement strand
CCGGCGTCGGCCTGAGCTCCACCCTGAGCTGCTGATTCGCAGCCCTCCGCTGCGCTGCGGGCCGCTCATGCCGTCACCTCCGCTGCGCTCCGGCGTCGGCCTGAGCTCCACCCTGAGCTGCTGATTCGCAGCCCTCCGCTGCGCTGCGGGCCGCTCATTGCCGTCACCTCCGCGGCGATCCACATGACCGGCCCGGGGCGCAGCGGAGGGCCGGTCATGTGGATGCCAGGATCTCGGCGAGGTGCACGGGCCGGGTGTCGACGGCCAGGCGGGACAGGCCGCCGCCCATGTGCATCAGGCAGGACGAGTCGCCGGCGGACACGACGTCGGCCCCGGTGGACAGCACGTTGCGCAGCTTGTCGCTGAGCATCGCGGCGGACGTGCCGGCGTTCTTCAGCGCGAACGTGCCGCCGAACCCGCAGCACTGCTCGGCCTCGGGCAGCTCGACCAGGTCGATGCCGCGCACCGCGCGCAGCAGGCGCAGCGGCCGGTCGGCGACCCGCAGCATGCGCAGCGAGTGGCAGGTCGGGTGGTACGTGACCCGGTGCGGATAGCGGGCGCCGACGTCGGTGACGCCGAGGACGTCGACGAGGAACTCCGACAGCTCGTAGGTGCGCTCGCCGAGCTCCTCGGCGCGGTGCGACAGCGCGACCCGGCCGGCCCGGCGGGCGATGGCGGCGTGCTGGTGGCGCACCGAGCCGACGCACGAGCCGGACGGCGCGACGATCGCGTCGAACCCGGCGAACGTGTCGACCTGGTGCTCGACGAGCCGCACGGCCTCCCGCTGGTAGCCGGTGTTGATGTGCATCTGGCCGCAGCAGGTCTGCGCCTCGGGGAAGACCACCTCGTGCCCGAGCCGCTCCAGCAGCTCGACCGTGGCCCGGCCGACCTGCGGGAACATCGCGTCGGCGAGGCACGTCACGAACAAGGCGACACGCATCGATCACCGCCCTTTCCGAGCGGGCCGGCGGGTGCGGGGCCGGCCACTGGACTCCCGGACGATCAGCTCGGGCTGGAACACCACGTGCCGGTGCTCGTGTCGCCCGTCGTCCTCGATCTCCTCGAGCAGCAGGGCCGTGGCGGTGCGACCGAGCTGTTCCCGAGGCTGACGCACGGAGGATAGCGGCACCGCGGCCGCCGCGGCGAACTCGATGTCGTCGTATCCCACGATCGCCACGTCCTGGGGGACCCGGATGCCCCGTTGGGTGAGGCCCTGCAGTACGCCGAGGGCGACGAGGTCGTTGGCGCAGAAGACGGCCGTCGCGTCGATCTCGGCCGCCGCGGCTCGCCCGGCCGCCACCGTCAGGTTCGGGGTGGGGACCACCGACAGCTCCGCCCTGCCGGCCACGGCCTCGGCGATGCCGGCGTGCCGGTCGCGGACCTGGGTGATGCTCGCCGGCCCGCCCACGAACGTGATCCGCTGGTGGCCCTGATCGAGGAGGTGCTCGCCGGCGAGGCGCCCGCCGAGCAGGTCGTCGACGGCGACCGAGCAGCGGCTGTGCCGGCCCGAGCCGCGGTCGACGAGCACGACCGGGGTGCCGCGCTGGATGAGCAGCTCCAGGCGCGAGTTCGGCGACTCGTCGACGGGCGTGATGAGCACGCCCCGGATCCGCTGCTCCTCGAGCAGGTCGAGGTGGCGGTGCTCGCGGCCGGCGTCCTCGCCGCTGTTGCAGACCACGACCATGACGCCGTGCTCCTCGGCGGCGGCCTCCGCGCCGCGGACCACGTCGGTGAAGAACGGGTTGGTCACGTCCAGCACGACGAGCGCGATCTGCCGGCTGTGCCCGGCGCGCAGCTGCCGGGCCGAGTCGTTGCGCACGTAGCCCAGCTCGGTGATCGCGTCGAGGACCCGCTGCCGGGTCGAGGAGGCGACCAGCTCCGGCCGGTTGAGCACGTTGCTGACGGTGCCGATGGAGACGCCCGCGCGGCGGGCGACCTCCTTGATGCCAGTCGTGTTGGACATCGATCTCCCGAGATCTCCTGAAACGTGTCAACCCGAAGAGCTTGTATCAGACCGGTAACGCGATTGAAACTCTTGACGCCGTCACGGGTCGCCTTCTACCGTCACTGTAGTCATTTCATGAAACGTTTCACAAGGGAGGGTCGGTGCTGGTTCTCGAGGGCGTGAGCAAGTCGTTCGGCGCCGTCGCCGCGCTGCGTGACGTGCGCCTGGAGCTGCGCGGCGGGGAGGCGCACGCCCTCGTCGGCGAGAACGGCGCCGGCAAGTCGACCCTGGTGAAGGTCCTGGCCGGTGCGCACGCGCCGGACGCCGGCACGATCACCCTCGACGGGGCGCCGCTGCGGCTGAGCGGCCCCGCCGACGCCCGCGACGCCGGCATCGCCGTCATCTACCAGGAGCCGACGCTGTTCCCCGACCTCACCGTCGCGGAGAACATCTTCATCGGCCGGCAGCCGCTGCGCTCGCTGCGCCGCGTCGACACCGCCGCGATGCGCTCCCGCGCCGCCGCGCTGTTCGAGCGGCTCGGCGTGCACATCGATCCGGACCGGCCGGCCCGCGGCCTGTCGATCGCCGACCAGCAACTGGTCGAGATCGCCAAGGCGCTGTCGTTCGACGCCCGGATCCTGGTCATGGACGAGCCGACCGCCGCGCTGTCCGGCGTCGAGGTCGAGCGGCTCTTCGCCGTCGCCCGGGGGCTGCGCGACGGCGGCGCCGCGGTGCTGTTCATCTCGCACCGCTTCGACGAGGTCTTCTCCCTGTGCCAGCGGATCACCGTCATGCGCGACGGGCGGTGGGTCTCCACCGACGCCGCCGCCGACCTCACCGTCGAGGAGGTCGTGCGGCGGATGGTGGGCCGCGAGGTGTCCTCGATGTACCCGGCCCGCACGGCCACCGCCACGACCGGTGCGGCCCGGCTCGAGGTCCGCGGGCTCGGCCGGGCCGGCGCGTTCACCGACGTCAGCTTCACCGTGCACGCCGGCGAGGTCGTCGCCCTCGCCGGGCTCGTCGGCGCCGGGCGCTCCGAGGTCATCCGGGCCGTGTTCGGCGTCGACCGGCACGACACGGGCGAGGTCCTCGTCGACGGCCGGCCGCTGCCGAAGGGCAACGTGGCCGCGGCCATCGCCGCCGGGCTCGCCCTGGTGCCCGAGGACCGCCGCCAGCAGGGCCTGGTCATGGAGCTGTCGGTGGAGCGCAACGCCACCCTGCCCCGGCGCTGGTCGCTGAGCCGGCTCGGGCTGCTGTTCGGCCCGTCAGAGCGCGGCGAGGCCCGCACCTGGACCGAGCGGCTGCAGGTGAAGGCGGCCCGGCTCAGCGACCCGGTCGCCACCCTGTCCGGCGGCAACCAGCAGAAGGTCGTGCTGGCCAAGTGGCTGTCGACGGCGCCGCGGGTGCTCATCGTCGACGAGCCGACCCGCGGCATCGACGTCGGCACCAAGGCCGAGGTGCACCGCCTGCTGCGCGGCCTCGCCGACGACGGTGTCGCCGTGCTCATGGTCTCCAGCGAGCTGCCCGAGGTCCTCGGCATGGCCGACCGGGTCCTCGTCATGCACGAAGGGCGGCTCGCCGCCGACATCCCCCGCACCCGAGCCGACGAGGAGTCCGTGATGCTGGCCGCGACAGGGCAGGGGGCGGCATGACGGCCGTCGACACCGCCGCGCCACCCCGCGCCGGCACCGGGGCGAAGCTGACCCACCGGGTGTTCCTGGTCCGGGAGCTCGGCATCCTCGTCGCCCTCGGGCTGCTCGTCGCCGGCACCGCCATCAGCAACCCGCGGTTCCTGTCCGCGCAGAGCGTCAAGGACCTGCTGCTCGGCTCGACCATCCTGGCGATCCTCGCCACCGGCCAGGCGGTCGTGGTCATCACCCGCAACGTCGACCTGTCCGTCGGCTCGGTGCTCGGCCTGTCGGCGTTCGCGACCGGCACCCTCTTCCTGGACCACCCGGGCATCCCGATCCCGGTGGTGCTGGTGGCCGGCACGGCACTCGGTGCGGTGTGCGGCGCGGTCAACGGTGCCCTCATCGCCGCCGCGCGGGTGCCGGCGCTGGTCGTCACCCTCGGCACCCTGTACGTCTTCCGCGGCATCGACTACCGCTGGGCCACCGGCAAGCAGATCAACGCCGCCGACATCCCGCACGGGTTCCTGCGCATGGGCACCGCCACCGTCCTGGGCGTGCCGGTGCTGACCCTGTTCGCGCTGGCCGTCGTGGTCTGCGCCGGCTACTACCTGCGCTCCTACCGCAGCGGCCGGGAGCTGTACGCGATCGGCTCCGACCCGGCCGCGGCGCGGCTCACGGGCATCCAGGTCGGCCGGCGGGTCTTCGCCGCGTTCGTCGCCAGCGGTGCCCTCGCCGGCCTGGCCGGGGTGCTGTACGTGGCCCGCTTCGGCACCCTGGACGCCAACGCCGGACTCGGCCAGGAGCTCAACGTCGTCGCCGCGGTCGTCGTCGGCGGGGTCGCCATCTTCGGCGGCAGCGGCTCGGTCTACGGCGCCGCCCTCGGCGCGGTGCTGCTCACCACGATCGCCAGCGCGCTGCCGGTGCTCGGCATCAACCCCTTCTGGCAGCGGGCCGCGATCGGCGCGCTCATCCTCGCCGCGATCGGCCTGGACCGCATCCTGTCCCTGCGGGTCGCCCGCAGCCTCCAGAAAGGCGGCCGCCAGTGATGGAGGCCAGCACCGCCGGGAAGACCGCCCCGGCCGCGCCGGGACGGCGGATCCTGCCGGCCGTCGGGTCCTGGGACGTCGTCGTGCTCCTCGCGCTCGTCCTGGTGTCGGTGATCGGCGCGGCCACCATCGAGGGCGTCGCCAGCCCGCGGTTCTGGCGGTTCGTGACCCTGGAGGTGGTGCCGATCGCGATCATCGCCCTGCCGATGACCCTGGTCGTCATCACCGGCGAGATCGACCTGTCCGTCGCCAGCACGCTCGGCCTCACCTGCGCCGTCATGGGCGACCTCTGGGCGCACGGGGTCACCTCGCTGCCGCTGCTGATCGCGCTGTGCCTGCTGCTCGGCGCCGTCCTCGGGGCGGTCAACGGGCTGTTCGTCACGGTGTTCGGGCTGCCGTCGCTCGCCGTCACCATCGGTACCCTGGCGCTGTACCGGGGCCTCGCGTACGTCGTGCTCGGCGACAAGGCCGTCGCCGACTACCCGGTCGCCTGGACCGACGCCGCGATCAGCCCGATCCCCGGCCTCACCATCCCGTGGGTCATCATCGTCGTGGCCGTCCTCGCGGTCCTCTTCGGCGTCGTGCTGCACGCCACGCCGGTCGGCCGCGGCCTGTACGCCATGGGCAACAACGCGGAGGCCGCCCGGTTCGCCGGGATCGCGGTCGCCCGCACGAAGTTCTGGCTCTTCGTCGCGACCGGCACGATGGCGTCGCTCGCCGGGGTCTTCTGGACGTTCCGCTTCGCCAGCGCCCGCGCCGACAACGGCAACGGCCTGGAACTCGCGGTCGTCGCGGCGGTCCTGCTCGGCGGGGTCTCCATCTTCGGCGGCCGCGGCGGGATGGTCGGCGTCATCGGCGCCGTCCTGCTGCTCAGCACCCTGCGCAACGCACTGCAGCTGGCGTACGTGCCGGCGAACACGCTCACCATCATCACCGGTTCACTGCTCATCGCCTCGGTCGTCGGGCCGAACGTCGTCGGCATGGTGCGCGAGCGCCTGCGCCGGCGGCGCACCGCCTGAAACACCCCCATCCACACCCCCATCCGCGCGTCCCCCGCTGAAAGGATTCAATCCCATGAGAGCTGCCAGGCTCGTCGCGGTCGCGGTCGCCGCCGCGCTCGCGTTCAGCACCACCGCCTGCGCCGAGGACTCCGGCACCGGCGACAGCGGCACCGCCGCGTCCGACGGCACCGTCAAGAGCGGCCTGAAGGTGGCGTTCCTGCCCAAGCAGGTGAACAACCCGTACTTCGACACCTCCGACAACAAGGGCGGCAAGGTCGCCGTCGAGGAGTTCAAGGGCGTCTACAGCGAGACCGGCCCGTCCGAGGCGAGCCCGTCGGCGCAGGTCAGCTACATCAACACGCTGTCGCAGCAGGGCGCCAACGTGATCGCGGTCTCCGCCAACGACAAGGACGCCATCTGCGGCGCCCTCAACGAGGCCCGCAAGGCCGGCGCGAAGGTCGTCACGTACGACTCCGACACCAAGCCCGAGTGCCGCGACCTGTTCATCAACCAGGCGACCTCCGAGGGCATCGCGAAGATCCAGATCAAGCTCATCTCCGACGCGATCGGCCCCGACGGCGGCGAGATCGCGATCCTGTCGGCGACGGCCAACGCCACGAACCAGAACGCCTGGATCGAGATGATGAAGACCGAGCTGGCGAAGCCGGAGTACAGCAAGCTCAAGCTCGTCGACACCGTGTACGGCGACGATGACGACCAGAAGTCGTTCCAGGAGGCGCAGGGCCTGCTCGCCAAGCACCCCAACCTCAAGGGCATCATCTCGCCGACCACCGTCGGGGTCGCCGCCGCCGGCCGCTACCTGTCCGGCTCCACGTACAAGGGCAAGGTCCAGCTCACCGGCCTCGGCACGCCCAACCAGATGAAGGCGTACGTGAAGGACGGCACCGTCAAGGCGTTCGCCCTGTGGAACCCGGCCGACCTCGGCTACCTCGCCGCCTGGGCCGGTGCCTCGCTCGCCTCCGGCGTCATCACGGGCAAGGAGGGCGAGAAGTTCAAGGCCGGCAAGCTCGGCGAGTTCACCGTCGGCAAGGACGGCACCGTGCTGCTCGGTGACCCGTTCACCTTCAACGCCGGCAACGTCGACCAGTTCAACTTCTAAGGGGTACGGCGTGCGCCGGGTCTGTTTCACCCTCCAGGTCAAGCCCGACCGGCTCGACGAGTACCGGCGCCGCCACGCCCACGTCTGGCCCGACATGCTCGCCGCGCTGCGGGACGCGGGTTGGCACGACTACTCGCTCTTCCTCCGCGATGACGGCCTGCTCGTCGGCTACCTCCTCACCGAGGACTTCGCCGCCGCGCAGGCCGCCATGGCCGCCACCGACGTCGACCGGCGCTGGCAGGCGGAGATGGCGGAGTTCTTCATCAACGGTCGGCACTTCGTCGTCCTCGACGAGGTGTTCAACCTCGAACACCAGCTTGGAGCGTTGCGATGACAGAGCTCGCCCCGGAGACGCGCACGCGCGTCGCGGCACAGCTGCGCGGCCAGCGGATCGAGACGGCGTCCTGGGCATACGGCAACTCGGGCACCCGGTTCAAGGTGTTCCCGCAGGAGGGCGTGCCCCGGGACCCGTATGAGAAGCTCGCCGACGCGGCGACCGTGCACCGGTTCACCGGCGTCGCGCCGACCGTGGCGCTGCACATCCCGTGGGACCTCGTCGAGGACTACGCCGACCTGGCGCGGCACGCCGGGGACCTCGGCGTCGCGCTCGGCACCATCAACGCCAACGTGTTCCAGGACAACGACTACAAGCTCGGCAGCGTCACCAACCCCGACCCGGGCATCCGGCGCAAGGCGATCGGGCACCTCCTCGAGTGCGTCGACGTCATGGACCGCACCGGGTCGCGGGACCTGAAGCTGTGGTTCTCCGACGGCACCAACTACCCCGGCCAGGACGACGTGCGCACCCGGCAGGACCGCCTCGCTCTTGCGTTGGCCGAGACCTACGACCGGCTCGGCCCCGACCAGCGGATGCTCCTTGAGTACAAGCTGTTCGAGCCCGCGTTCTACATGACCGACGTGCCGGACTGGGGCACCGCGTACGCGCACTGCACGACCCTCGGCGAGCGGGCCCAGGTCGTCATCGACACCGGTCACCACGCGCCCGGCACCAACATCGAGTTCATCGTCGCCTTCCTGCTGCGCGCCGGGAAGCTCGGCGGCTTCGACTTCAACTCCCGCTTCTACGCCGACGACGACCTCATGGTCGGCGCCGCCGACCCGTTCCAGCTGTTCCGCATCCTGCACGAGATCGTGCTCGCCGACGCGCTGTCCGACGCCGGCGCGTACAAGGGCATCGCCTTCATGCTCGACCAGTGCCACAACCTCGAACCGAAGATCCAGGCGGTCATCCGGTCCGTGCTCAACGTGCAGGAGGCGACCGCCAAGGCGCTGCTCGTCGATCACGCCGCGCTCAAGGCCGCGCAGGACGCCGGCGACGTGCTCGGCGCCAACGAGGTCCTCATGGACGCCTACCACACCGACGTCCGCCCGCTGCTGCGGTCGGTACGGGAGGACATGGGCCTGGACCCCGACCCGATCGGGGCCTACAAACGCTCCGGGTACCTGGAGAAGATCCGCGCCGAGCGCGTCGGCGGCACGCAGGCCGGGTGGGGTGCCTGATGCGGCCCGTCGACGCACCCGTTGAGGCGCTCGTCGCGCGGTCCCGCCGGCTCGGCGCGGACCCCCGCAACACCAACTACGCCGGCGGCAACACCTCGGCCGCCGGCGTCGCGGAGGACCCCGTCACCGGCGGGCCGGTGGAGCTGCTGTGGGTCAAGGGATCCGGCGGCGACCTCGGTACCCTCACCGAGGCCGGCCTCGCCGTGCTGCGGCTGGACCGGCTGCGCGCCCTCGTGGACGTGTACCCGGGGGTCGACCGCGAGGACGAGATGGTCGCCGCGTTCGACTACTGCCTGCACGGCCGCGGCGGCGCCGCACCGTCGATCGACACCGCGATGCACGGCCTCGTCGCCGCCCCGCACGTCGACCACCTGCACCCCGACGCCGGCATCGCCCTCGCCACCGCCGCCGACGGGCCCGCGCTGACCAAGGAGTGCTTCGGCGACCGGGTGCTGTGGGTACCGTGGCGCCGCCCCGGCTTCCAGCTCGGCCTCGACATCGCCGCCGTGCAGCGGGACAACCCGCAGGCGATCGGCGTCATCCTCGGCGGGCACGGCATCACCGCCTGGGGCGCGACCTCCGAGGAGTGCGAGGCCAACTCGCTGGAGATCATCCGCACCGCGACGGCGTTCCTCGCCGCGCGCGGCCGGCCCGAACCGTTCGGCGCCGTCGTACACGAGCCGCTGCCGCAACCCGAGCGCGAGGCCGCGGCGGCCGCCCTGGCCCCGCTGCTGCGCGGGCTCGCGTCCACCGACCGCGCGCAGGTCGGCCACTACACCGGCACCCCGGAGGTCCTCGACTTCGTGGCCCGGGCCGCCCTCGACCGGCTCGCCGCGCTGGGCACCTCCTGCCCGGACCACTTCCTGCGCACCAAGGTCCGGCCCCTGGTCCTGCCCGCCGGCGGCGGCGCCCCCGAGCAGATCCGGCAGCTGCACGCCGCGTACCGCGAGCAGTACGCCGCCTACTACCGGCGCCACGCCACCCCGGACTCGCCGGCGATGCGCGGCGCCGACCCCGCGATCGTGCTCGTCCCCGGCGTCGGCATGTTCAGCTTCGGCGCCGACAAGCAGACCGCCCGGGTGGCGGGGGAGTTCTACGTCAACGCGATCAACGTGATGCGCGGTGCCGAGGCCGTGTCCGCGTACGCGCCGATCCCCGAGTCGGAGAAGTTCCGCATCGAGTACTGGGCCCTGGAGGAGGCGAAGCTCGCCCGCCGCCCGGCGCCGCGCCCGCTGGCGACGCGCGTCGCGTTCGTCACGGGCGGCGGCTCCGGGATCGGGCGGGCGATCGCGCTGCGGCTGGCCGCCGAGGGCGCCTGCGTCGTGGTCGCCGACCGGTCCTATGAGTCGGCCGTCGCGGTGGCGTCGGAGATCGGTACCTCCGACGTTGCGGTCGCCGTCGACGTCGACGTGACGTCCGAAGCGGCGATCACGGCGGCGCTGGACGCGGCCGTGCTCGCCTTCGGCGGGGTCGACCTCGTCGTCAACAACGCCGGGCTGTCCATCTCCAAGCCGCTGCTGGAGACCACCGCCGCCGACTGGGACCTGCAGCACGACGTGATGGCCCGCGGCTCGTTCCTGGTCGCCCGCGAGGCCGCCCGGGTCATGATCGAGCAGGGCATGGGCGGCGACATCGTGTACATCGCGTCGAAGAACGCCGTCTTCGCCGGGCCCAACAACGTCGCGTACGGCGCCACCAAGGCCGACCAGGCGCACCAGGTCCGGCTCCTGGCCGCCGAGCTCGGCGAGCACGGCATCCGGGTCAACGGCGTCAACCCCGACGGGGTCGTGCGCGGCTCCGGCATCTTCGCCTCCGGCTGGGGCGCGCAACGCGCCGCCGTCTACGGCGTGCCGGAGTCCGAGCTCGGCGCCTTCTACGCGCAGCGCACCATCCTGAAACGGGAGGTCCTGCCGTCGCACGTGGCGAACGCCGTGTTCGCGCTCGTCGGCGGCGACCTGTCGCACACCACGGGCCTGCACGTGCCGGTCGACGCGGGCGTGGCCGCCGCGTTCCTGCGATGAGCACTCGCGTCGCCGCGGTCGACCTGGGCGCGTCCTCGGGCCGGGTGATCGTCGGCTCGATCGACCCGGGCACCGTCCGGCTCGCTGAGGTCGCCCGGTTCCCCAACACCCCGGTCCGCGTCCAGGGCACCCTGCACTGGGACATCCTCGGCCTGTACCAGGGGATTCTCGACGGCCTGTGCGCCGCCGCGCGCGACGGGGCGCTCGCCTCCGTCGGCGTCGACTCGTGGGCCGTCGACTACGGCCTGCTCGACGGCGACGGGCGGCTGCTGGGCAACCCCGTGCACTACCGCGACGCCCGTACCGCGGACGTGGCCTCCCCGGTCCCGGCCGCCGCCCTGTACGCGGCGACCGGGATCGCGCACCAGCCCTTCAACACCGTCTACCAGCTGCTGGCCGCAGCCGGCAGCGCGCAGCTGGACGCGGCCCGGACCCTGCTGCTCATCCCGGACCTCGTCACGTACTGGCTCACCGGCACCGCCGGCGCCGAACGGACCAACGCCTCCACCACCGGGCTGCTCGCCGCCGGCGGAGCGGGCTGGGACCTGCCGCTCGTGGCGCGGCTGGGCATCCGTGCGTCGCTGCTGCCGCCGCTGCGCGACCCCGGCACCGTGGTCGGGCCGCTGCTGCCCGGCACGGTCGCCGTCCTCACTCCGGACACCCTCGTCACCACGGTCGCCTCGCACGACACGGCCTCGGCGGTGGTGGGGGTGCCGGCGCGCAGCCCGGCGTTCGCGTACATCTCCTGCGGGACGTGGTCGCTGGTCGGGGTCGAGCTGTCCTCGCCGGTGCTCACGCCGCAGAGCCGCTCGGCGGGGTTCACCAACGAGGCCGGGGTCGACGGCACGGTGCGCTACCTGCGCAACGTGATGGGACTGTGGCTGCTGCAGGAGTGCATGCGTACGTGGCCCGGCGGTCTTGCATTGGACGCGCTGCTGGCCGGGGCGGCCGCGGCGCCGGCGCTGCGCAGCGTCGTTGACGCCACCGACCCGCGGTTCCTGGCGCCGGGGGACATGCCGGCCCGCATCGCCGCCGCGCTGCGCGAGACGGGCCAGCCGGTGCCCGCCGACCCGCCCGCGATGACCCGGTGCATCCTGGACAGCCTGGCGCTGGCGTACCGGCGGGCCGTCCGCGACGCCCAGCGGCTCACCGGCCGGCACGTCGACGTCGTGCACCTGGTCGGCGGCGGCGCCCAGAACGCCCTGCTGTGCCAGCTCACCGCCGACGCCTGCGAGCTGCCGGTCGAGGCGGGCCCGGTCGAGGCGGGCGCCCTGGGCAACGTCCTGGTCCAGGCCCGTGCTTTGGGGCTGGTCGCTCCCGACCTGGCGTCGATGCGGGCGCTGGTGCACGCGTCGCGGACGTACCGGCCGCGGCCCGGCTCCGCCGCCACCTGGGCCGCCGCCGACTCTTCCTGCCCCTGACGGGTTTGCGCGGCGCTCGGCCCGTTCCCCCGTTCGTCGGGGCGGGGTTCGCCGGGTCAGATCGGGTGGCGGGCCTGGAACGCCAGCCGGGCCTCGGCGCCGTCGGCGATGCGGGTCAGCTCGTCGTCGAGGATCATGTACGCCTCCCACGGCGCCCCGCCCAGCAGCGCCGCCACCGGCTCCTCCAGGCCGGTCTCCCGCCTCCCCTTCCACACCTTGTCGGCGAGCGTCACCAGCAGCTCCTCCGGCGTCGCGTCCGGCCGGTCCCACTGCGCGTGGGTGGCGGCGAAGCGGGCGAGGTGGCCGTACCGCTGCAGCATGCGCGCGCCGGCCTGCTCGTGCTCGTGCCCGGGCCCCGACAGCTCGTGCGGGTGCAGGGCCTTGCCGATGTCGTGCGTGGCCGCCCCGAACAGCACCGCCGCCCGGTCCACGGCCACGCCCGGCGCCGCCACCGCCAGCCAGTCGAGCAGCTGCGCCGCGACGTCGTGCACGGCCCGCAGGTGCGCGGCGAGCCGTGGGGGAGCGCCGACCTCCCGCAGGATCGCGGCGGCTTCCGGCGGCAGCGGCCGCAGCCCGGGCTCGGTCAGCGCCCGCTCCAGCGCGCTCGTTGGCTGCGGGCTCACCGGTCGCTCGGGCTTCCTGCTTGCCGTCGCGCCGCCCGTTCGGGGGCGCTCACGGGGTGCGGGCTCAGCGCCCGCTCGGGCGTGCTCACGGGGTGCCGGCTCACCGGTCGATGTGGCCCGCGGTGCGGATCAGGTCCGGCTCGACCGCGAACCGCCCCCGGAACACCGCCGGCGCACCCGGCGACTCGGCGAGCTTCTCCGGCAGGATGGCCGCCTCGAACGTCCCCGCCGCCACGTCGATCGTCAGCCGCGCGTCGTGGAAGTCCAGCCAGGTCCCCATGATCGGCGACCACATCTTGTACACCGTCTCCTTGGCGCTGAAGTGCACCGCCGGCCACCACGGCTCATCCGGCCGCCGCGCGCACCAGGCGATCTCCTCCGGCAGGCAGATCGAGGGCACGATGTTCTCCGGCAGCACCGTGCGCCGCTCCGCGTCGATCCCGACCGCCCGCAGGTCCGGCACCAGCCCGACGGCGACCGCGCAGTACCCCTTCGTGTGGGTGATGCTCCCGATCGCCCCCGCCGGCCAGACCGGCGCCCGGCTCGGCGCCGCCAGCACCGGCTGCCCGTGGATGCCGACCTTCTCCAGGGCCCGGCGCGCACACACCCGCCCCGCCGTGTACTCCCGCCGCCGCCCCTCGACCGCCCGCGGCGACAGGTGTGCCGCCTCGTCAGGCAGTAACGCCCCGGTCCAGTCGTCATCGCCGGCGACCTCGACCACCACGAACTCGGGCAACAGGTCACGCACGAGCCGGAACTCTACCGCCCGACCGCCACCCCCGCGCACCACAAGAACCCCGACCGCCGGCGGGGGTGCCCCTCGCCTGCCGCACGACCAGCCCGGCGCCGGGGCAGCCGCAGGACCGTTCACGGTGATCGCCGGGTGCTGAGCCCCGAGTGACAACCGCAGCGCCGCGTCCGGCCCGCACTTCAGCCCATGCAGCGGACCGCCCCGCCGCGGGCCGGCGTGGGGCTCCCCGCCCCGGTGCCTCGATACTCGTTGTCGCTGGCACTGCCTGCGCCAGCGCGTGGCAGTCTCGGTGGTCGCGTTCGCGCTGGCCGGACCATCGTGGTGATCGAAGTCGCGTCTGGTCGTCTGGACGGCCACGGCGCGACTTCGATCAACCGAGCAAGACCAATCTGGCAAGATCGCGAGTGAGCCGTGGCGGCCGCGACGGGGTGGGTCGCGCCCCGGAGCCGACCTGCTCGTTGTTGCTGGCATTGCCTGTGCCGGTGTGCGGCAGCCTGACGCGTGCGGCGTTCGGTGGTCGCGGTCGCGCTGGCCGGACCCCGTCGTGGTGATCCAAGTCGTGTCCTGGCCGTCTGGGCGGCCACGGCGCGACTTCGATCAACCGGGCAAGATCAAGCGGGCGGGATCACCAGTGAGGGCAGGTCGGGACCGCGACGGGATCGGCCGCTTGATGCGACCCGCGTCGCGGCCCACCCGACGCCGGGCAATGACACGCTGGGCACGGCGGGACGGCGCATCGACCCACGCCGTCTGCTGGACAACCTGACCCGCGCACCGCACCGCCAAGGATCCACGTCAAAGATCCGCCAGTGGGTCGCCCGGAATCAGGGCGAGCCGGACTCCGCCCCGGCGGACCCGTCGCCTCACACGATCGAGGGCGGCCCCGCGGTGGGTGGCTGCTCCGGCGGCCGGCGGGACAGGTTGCCGAGCACCATGCCCGCCAGTGTGGTCAGGACGACCACGCCCGACCAGAGCTCCTCCGGCCAGGCCACCCCCAGTGACGCCTGCACGCCGATCAGGTGGGTGGTCCAGACCAGCAGCGGGATCGAGGCGCCGGCCGCGACCGGGGTCAGGTCGGGGCGGCGGGCGGCGGTCCACTGCACGGCGGCGTCGGCCAGGGCGGCGCCGGCCAGGGGCCACAGCTGGGCGGCGAGGTGCTCGAAGTCGTCGAAGACGCCGTTGGGGATCGAGGCGGCGGCCACGACCACCGTGATCAGGCCGGCGGGGATGCGGCCGAGGCGGGTCCAGGTGAAGAGGGTGGCGGCGACGGCGAGGGTGGTGAAGGTCAGGTACTGCGCGAGGCCGAAGGTCGGGCCGCCGTCGCCGTAGCTGTCGAAGGCGGCCGGCGCGTCGGTGAACGGCGACAGGTAGCTGAGGAAGAAAGCGGCGATGCCGGTCGCGCTCAGCATGCACAGCAGGATCGGCAGGTCGGCGGCGGGGGACGGGGCGGCGCGGCGGGCGGCGGCGGCGCGGAGCGGGGTGGTGACCATCAGCGTGCCGGCGGTGAGCAGGAGCAGGTGCGGCGGGCTGAGCAGGGCCTCCAGGCCGACCTCGATGCCGAGCACGGTGTGCCAGGTCATGTCGATGGCGCCGCCCGCGGCGAAGAGGACCGCGCCGAGCAGGCCCAGGCCGTAGCCGGCGGGGACCCAGTCGGGCGCCGGGCCGGCGGGGCGGCCGCGCCACAGGGCGGCCGGGACGAGGGCGACGGCGAGCGCCGCGTAGCCGCTGTAGAGCACGCCGTGCCATGGGGTGAAGAACGTCTCCAGCTCGGGCACGTGCGAGTGCGCCCAGCCGTCGAGGTAGAGCCCGCCGGCGAGCCACAGCGCGGCGAGCGCGACGGCCAGGTCCCGGCGCGGCGTGGACGCGGGTCGGCCCGGAGCGGTCGTCGCCTGCGGAGCGGTGCTGGTCGCCATGGATCGATCCTGGCGTATCGCCGGGGTGGAGGCGACCCTGTTCGCCGGAATCACACACGGCGTCACATACGCGTCACACAGCGGAGGGCAGGCTCGCGCCCTGGGCCCGCAGGACCCGCTGCACCTGCGCGGCGGAGATCTCGCGCGGGGGCTTGCCGACCCGGGCCGACAGCGCCGCGCACACGCCGGCGGCCTGGCCGGTCGCCATCGAGATCGGCATGATGCGGTACGAGCTGTGCGCCACGTGGTCCCCGGAGATGCAGCGCCCCGCGACCAGCAGCCGGTCCACGTCGCGGGGCAGCAGCGTGCGCAGCGGGATGTCGTAGGAGGTGCCCTGCGGCAGGCGGCGCAGGATCGTACCGGGGCCGTTCGGGTTGTGGATGTCGACCGGGTACGCCCCCCGCGCCACCACGTCGTCGAACGACCGCGCGTCGAGCACGTCCTGGCCGGTGAGCTGGTAGTCGCCGAGGATGCGGCGGGTCTCCCGTACCCCCACCTGCACGCCGCTCTGGATGACGTACGACGACTCGAAGCCCGGCACCCGCCCCCGCAGGAAGCGGGCGATGCTGGCCAGCTGCCGGTGCGTGGCGAGCTCCGCCCGGGTCAGGTCCCACACGCTGATGCCGAGGCCGCCGAAGCGGGTCGAGTTGACCGCCACCTCGCCGTCGTGCGGGGTGGCGAAGAACAGCACGTCCTCCCGCGGCAGGTCCAGCTCGCCGGCGTCGCGCGCGGCCCGGATCAGGTCCCACAGGCCGTGCACGCCCTTCCACTGGTCGGGGTGCTCCCGGACGTACCCGGCGAAGACCTCCCGCTGCATGGTGCCGATGCGGAACATCAGGGTCATCGGCTGGGTCAGACCGTCCTCGGGGCGGCCGATCTCGTACGGCGCGCCCGCCGACGCGGCCAGGTCGCCGTCGCCGGTGCAGTCCACGACCACGTCGGCGTCGATGACGACCGGGCCGGACTTCGTCTCGAACACCACGCGGGAGGCGTCCGGCAGCGTGATGAGGTCGGAGGCGAACGCGTGCAGCAGCAGCCTCACCCCGGAGCCGCCGAGCATCTCGTACGTGACGAGCTTGAACACCTCCGGGTCGAACGGCACGGTGTACCCGGTCTCCTTGGACGGGGTGATCGCGCCGCCGGCGCGGACCAGGCGGTCCAGCAGCATCCACAGCACCCCCGCCACGACGGGCTCGCCCTCGCCGTGGTCGGTCGGCAGCAGCCGGCTGTCGTCGCCGCCGACCGCCTGCTTCATCTCGTTGTGGAAGCTCATCAGCGGCATGACCAGGGCCGCGGTGGCGTTGCCGCCGAGGAAGCCGTACCGCTCGACGAGCACGACCTCGGCACCGGCGGCGGCCGCGCCCATCGCCGCGCCGAACCCGGCCGGGCCGCCGCCGACGACGAGGACCTCGGTGTGCCCGCCGTACTCGGCCGTCCTCGGCGGCAGGTGTACCCGCTGTGCGCCGTCAGGCCTGTCGAAAACGTTCATGCCGCCACCTTTGCCCGGTCGAGCTGCGCGCCGAGGCGGCGGCCGGTCTCCGTGGCCCGCTGCTTGAGCGCGGCGACCCGCGACGCGGTGACCTCCAGGCGCTGCGGCCGTTCGTCCCACAAGCGGTCGACCTGGGCGAGCAGCGGCCCGGCCGCCTCCCGGACCACGCCGCGCGGCACCGGCGCCCCGATGCGCTGGGCGAAGTCGAAGACCTTCCCCGCGTACGGCAGGGCCAGCAGCGGTACCCCGGCCAGCGCGGCGAAGATGAGGAAGTGCAGCCGCATCCCGACGGCCAGGTCGAGGTGCTTCATCAGGTCGAGGATCTGGCCGGGCCGGTACTCGCCGTGCAGGACCCGGCAGTGCTCGGCCGCCGTCATCCGGGCCAGCACCGCGTGGGCGTGCCGGATGTCGGAGCGCTCCATCGGCACGAACAGCAGCGACGCGTCGAGCCGGTGCACGATGAAGTCGCCGACGTGGGCGAGGAGCTGGTGGTAGCCGTCGGCGTCGAGGTGCTGCGCGGCACGGCCCGGCTCGCGCACGCTCATGCCGACGACCCGCCGCCCGGCCGGCAGCGAGTCGCCCAGCGGGCCGGCGTCGAACTCCTCCGGGGCCAGCAGCAGCGCCGGGTCGGCGGTCACCGTGACCCGGCAGGTCACCCCGGCCTCCTCCAGCGCGACCTTCGACTCCTCGTCGCGGACGGTCACCTCGACCGCCTTCGCCAGGGCGTCGCGGGCCATCGCGCAGTCGATCTCCTCCGTCAGCGGCCCGGCACCCAGCGCGTACGCGAACACCGGCACCCGCTGCTCCTGTGCCGTGCGCACCACCCGGAGGTACCGGCGGGCCTCCGTGTCGTACAGGATGCCGCCGCCACCGAGGACCAGCATGTCGAGACGGCGCAGCTCGGCCGCCATCCGGTCCCGGCTGACCCCCTCCCACGGCGCGACCTGTACGTCGGGGTGCGCCGCCGCCGTGTGCCGCGGCTCGCGGGAGAACACGAACACGTCGACGTCCGGCCGGCGGGCCCGCAGGTCGGCGAGGATGCTGGTCAGGATCGCCTCGTCGCCGAGGTTGCAGCCGCCGTACGAGCCGAGCACGCCCACTCTCGTCATCGTCGCCCGCTACCCAGCGGGCGTTGTGTCATACCCGGCCCGTATGGTGTGTTTCGACCATTCAGCAATCCGTGGGCAGGGCACGTGATCCAGTTTCCGGCGGTCCGGCGGGGCCCGCTGCGGGCGATCAGCGCGCGGCTGGGGTTCGCGGTCCTGCTCGTCGTCGCGATCGTCGTCATCATCTTCGTCGACCGCGACGGCTACCGGGACGTCAACGACGACGGGCTCACCCTCCTCGACTGCTTCTACTACGCGGTCGTCACCCTCTCGACCACCGGTTACGGCGACATCACCCCGGTGTCGGAGTCGGCCCGCCTCGCCAACATCCTGATCATCACCCCGGCCCGCGTGCTGTTCCTGATCATCCTGGTCGGCACCACCCTCGAAGTCCTGACCGAGCAGTACCGCACCAACCTCAGGTTGCAGCGGTGGAGGAAGCGCGTGAAGAACCACGTCATCGTCTGCGGCTACGGCACCAAGGGCCGGGCGGCCGTCGGCACCCTGCTGGAGAACGGCCTGGACAAGTCGCAGGTGGTCGTGGTCGAGAGCGCGTCGGGGGCGGTGCGCCAGGCGCAGGCCGACGGGCTCGTCGTCGTCGAGGGCTCCGCGACCCGCTCCACGGTGCTGAAGGAGGCACGGGTCGAGCAGGCCAAGGCGATCATCATCGCCACCGACAGCGACGACGCGTCGGTGCTGGTCACGCTCACCGTCCGGCAGCTGACCGCGGGCAAGGTGTCGATCATCGCCGCGGCCCGCGAGGCGGAGAACGCGCCGCTGCTGCGCCAGTCCGGCGCCCACCACGTCATCGTGTCCTCCGCCACCGCCGGCCGGCTGCTCGGGCTGTCCACGACCGCGCCGCCGCTCATCGAGGTCGTCGAGGACCTGCTCACCCCCGGCCAGGGCATGGCGCTCGCGATGCGCTCGGCCCGCCGCGACGAGGTCGGCTCGTCGCCGCGGGAGCTCACGGAGCTGGTCATCGCCCTGTTCCGGCGGGGCAAGGTCCTGCCGCTCACCGACCCCGAGGGCACCACGATCCAGACCGGTGACATGGTGGTGTACGTCCGCGACGACCGGCCACAGGCCGTGCCGGCCATGCCGTGAGCCCAGCGGAGGAGCCGCGGACCATGGGCTCGGTGTTGGCCCGCGGCGGCGCTGGGGCGTAGCGGAGGTGGCACCGTGAGACGGTTCGTCGTTGTCGCGGCGGTACTGCTGGCGGCACTGTCCCTGGCTTCGCCCGCCGCCGCGCACGGTGGCGCGTCGGTCACCATCCACTCCGACGGCCGCGGCTCCGTCTGGATCACCGCTCAGTGGCAGGACGGCCACCCGATCAACGAGCCGACCCCCGTCACGCTGACCGCCACGCCCGCGGCCGGCGGCACCGCCGCGCCGGTGCCGGCGTCGACGCTGACGCAGACCGGCGACCAGCGCGGCACCCAGACGTGGAGCGGCGTCCTGCCACCCGGCTCGTGGCGTGTCGCCATCGACCTGGGCGCCCCCGTCGAGGGCCGCTGCCAGGCCCTCGTGCCGTCGGCCGCGCAGGGCGCGGCGTCGGCGCAGCCGGTCGAGGTCGCGTGCCTGATCCCGGCGACCGGCGCCACGGCGGAGGGGGATGCGGCAGAGTCCTCGACGGGCAGCTTGGCGCCGCTGTGGGTGACGCTCGGGATCCTGGTGATCGCCGGCCTGATCGTGGCGGAGGTGGTCCGCCGCCACCGGACCGGCCGGCCGCAGCCCCCGGCGGACAGTCAGTAACCCTCGGCGGCCGGCCGCGTGCGTCGGCGGCCGGGCCCGGTCGGGCACGGTCGGGCCGGTCGGGCTGCGCGCCTCGGCGGTCGGGCCGGTCGGTGGTCGGGCTCCTCAGCGGTCGGGCGTGGCGGTCAGTGTTCGGGTTGACGGCGTCGACGGGCGGAAGCAGGCTCCGGCCGGCGGGGGCAAGGGCGGGCCGGACGGGCGGGTGCAGGCCCCGCTGGCGGGGTGTAGAGCGGGATATGGGCGGCGGGGTGCAGGGCGGGACGTGGGCGCGGTCACCAGGGACGTCTGGCGAGGCGGTCGGCATGTTCGCAGGAACGAGCGCTACGCTTCCCGCGTGACTGGTGAGGCCGGCGAGGGAGCAGCGGACCTGGGCCGCGTGCCCGGCCGTGACCGCGCTCACGACGTTGCCCGAATCCCTGCCCAGGACGCTGCCCAGGACATTGGCCAGGACGCTGCTGGTGACGCCGCCGCGGATCCCGCGCGGGACCCGGCGACGGCCGCGCTGCTGGCTGCCCGGGGCGGTGACCGGGGCGCGGCGGCGGTGTTCGTCCGCGCGACGCAGCCTGAGGTGTGGCGGTTCGTCGCCGCGCTCGTCGGGCCGCACCACGCCGATGACGTGACCCAGGACACGTACCTGCGGGCGTTCCGGGCGCTGCCCGAGTTCGCGGGGCGGTCCACCGCGCGGACCTGGGTCCTGGCGATCGCCCGGCGCGCGTGCGCCGACCATGTCCGCGCCGCCGTGCGTGGCCGGCGCCTCGAGGCCCGGGTCGCCGCGGAGCCAGAGGACCTCGCCGGCGCCGACCACGCGGGCCTGCACGCCGCCGCCGACCTGGTCGCGGCGCTGCCGGCGGAGCGGCGGGTCGCGTTCGTGCTCACCCAGGTGCTCGGCCTGGCGTACGCGGAAGCCGCCGAGATCGAGGACGTTCCCGTCGGCACGATCCGTTCCCGGGTGGCCCGGGCCCGCGCCGACCTCGTCGCCGCCATCGCTGCCGCACGAGCCGGATGACCCGCACGCCGCCACCCGCCCCACCGGCACGCCAGGCACCCGCAGCAACGACGCGGCGGCCGGTCGCGGTGACGGCGCGGCGGCCGGCGGCGACGCGGTGGCGGGTCGCAGCAACGACGCGGCGGGTGGTTGTGGCGGTGCTGCTCGGGGTCCTCGCCGCGCTCGGCTACACGGCTCCGGTGGCCGCGCACGGGGCCGACGCGCCCGCCGCCGTCGACTACGAGGTGAGCGTCGAGTCGGTGTCGGTGCCCGGGGTGACGGTCCGCGTGGTCGAGGGCGGGGCCCGGCTCGAGCTGCGCAGCGTCACCGACCGGACGGTGGTCGTGCTCGGGTTGCAGGGGGAGCCGTTCCTGCGGATCGGCCCGGACGGCGTCGCCGAGAACCGGCGCTCGCCGACCTGGGCGGCCAGCCGCTCGCTGACCGGCCGGGCCGCGGACGAGGCGGACCAGCCCGGCGGCGCGGCGGCGGCCGAGCCGGACTGGCGGCGGGTGTCCACCCAGCGCACCGTCCGCTGGCACGACGAACGCGCCCGCGAGCTGCCCGCCCGGTCCTGGAGCGTGCCCCTGGAGGTCGACGGCACCACGCCGGGGATCGTCCGCGGCACCGTGCGCCGGGCCGATCCGCCACCGACCGGCTGGTGGTGGTCAGGGTCGCTCCTGGCCGCGGTCGCGCTCGCGGCCGCCCTCGCCCATCCGGCCCTAGCCCGGCCCGCACCCCGGCGCGCCACGCAAGGAGCCGACCAGGACGGCGACCACGACAACAGCCACGAAGCCGGCCAGAACAGTGATCACGACGACGGCCACAAAGCCGGCCAGGACAGCAATCACGACGACGGCCACGAAGGCGGGCGGTGGAGCGCCGCGGGGGTCGTCGCCATGGCGGGAGTCGCGGCCGTGGCGGGTGCGGTCACCGTCGCCTGGATCGTGGTGAGTGCCGGCCTCGCCACGTCGCCGGCGGAGAGTCTCGGCACGCAGCTGCTCGCGCGGCTGTGGCCGCTGCTCACCGGGCTGGGCGTGCTCGCCGCCGCGGGGCTGCAGGCGCTGCGCAGGCCCGCGGCCGACATCGTGACCGCCATCGCCGGGGCGTGCCTGGCGGTGATGACGGGGTTCGCCGACGCGGCCGTGTTCAGCAACGGCAGCCTCGCCGGGCCCGGCTGGTCCCGGTGGGCGGTCGCCACCGCCCTCGCCGGCGGTCTCGCCCTCCTCGCCGCGGGCGGCATCCGCTGGTACCGCACCCCCGCCGGCACAACGGCAGCGCCGGACCACACAATCCTCCGGAATAAGTAAACAGAATCCAACGAGTTCTTTCAGAAAGGCGCGTGACTGCGCATAATCGGGCATCGATGTTCCCCGCCAGGAGCAAAGGAGTCCGACCCATGGACCGCAGAACGTTCGTCGCGAGCGGTGTCGCCCTCACCGGCGGCGCGATCGCCCTGTCCACCGCCGTCGCCGGCCCGGCGGGCGCCGCCGTGCGCACGACGAAGACCGTCACGCCCGGCGCCAGGGGTGGCCACTACTGGCCGAACCTCGCCCCGTTGCGGGCGACCGCGTTCCTCAAGCTGCCCCCGGGCGCGGTCCAGCCCCGCGGCTGGCTGCGCACCCAGCTCAACATCGAGGCCGACGGGCTCTGCGGGCGGATGCCCGAGGTGTCGGACTACCTGCAGCTGAACAACTGCGGCTGGGTCGACCGGACCAAGGGCGCCTGGGAGGAACTGCCGTACTGGCTGCGCGGCTTCGGCGACCTCGGCTACGTGACCGGCAACACCCGCGTCCTGACCCTGGCCCGGCAGTGGATCGACGGCATCATCGCCAACCAGGCCGCCGACGGCTTCTTCGGGCCGGACGCGCTGCGCACGAGCCTGGAGGGCGGCCCCGACTTCTGGCCGCACATGCCGCTGCTGGACGCGATCCGCTCGCACGCGGAGTACCAGGAGCGCAACGGTACCCCCGACAACCGGGTCAACACGTTCATGCGCAAGTACTTCCAGTTCCAGAACGCGCAGCCCGCCGCCGTGTTCAACCGCAGCTGGGCCGCCCTGCGCTGGGGCGACAACATCGACAGCGTGTACTGGCTGTTCAACCGTACCGGCGAGAGCTGGCTCCTCGACCTGGTCCGCAAGATCCACGCGGGGTCCGCCGACTACACCAACGGCATCCCCAACTGGCACAACGTGAACCTGGCGCAGGGCTTCCGGGAGCCGGCCCAGTTCGGGCTGCTCGACCCGGACCCGAAGTTCCCCGCCGCCACCTACCGCGACTACGACACGGTCATGGGCCTGTACGGCAACTTCCCCGGCGGCGGCTTCGCCGGCGACGAGAACTGCCGCCCCGGCTACACCGACCCGCGGCAGGGCTTCGAGACCTGCGGGATCGTCGAGTTCATGCACAGCCACCAGCTGCTGGCGCGGATGACCGGCGACTCGATCTGGCTGGACCGCTGCGAGGACCTCGCGTTCAACCTGCTGCCCGCCTCGCTCGACCCGGCGCAGCAGGGCATCCACTACATCACCTGCGCCAACAGCATCGGGCTGACCAACGCGACGCTGACCCAGGGCCAGTTCCAGAACGGCTTCCCGATGCTCGCGTACATGCTGGGCATCCACAACTACCGCTGCTGCCCGCACAACTACGGCATGGGCTGGCCGTACTACGCGCAGGAGCTGTGGTTCGCCACCTGGGACAAGGGGCTGTGCGCGGCCATGTACGGCGCCTCGCAGGTCACCGCGAAGGTCGGCGCGAACGCCACCACGGTCACCGTCACCGAGGACACGGACTACCCGTTCAGCGACACCGTCACGCTGACCATGGGAACCCCCGGCGCGGTGGCGTTCCCCCTGTACCTGCGGATCCCGAAGTGGAGCACCGGGGCGGTCGTGCGGGTCAACGGCACCGTCGTCACCGGCACCGTCGAGGCCGGCTCGTTCGTCGTGGTCGACCAGACCTGGAACAACGGCGACAAGGTCACCGTCACGCTGCCGATGCGCACGACGGTGCGGACCTGGGCGAAGAACGGCAACGCGGTCAGCGTCGACAACGGGCCGCTGACGTTCTCGCTGTCGATCGCGGAGCGCTGGCAGCGCATCGGCGGCACCGACGCGTGGCCTGCGAACGAGGTGTACGCGAACTCGCCGTGGAACTACGGGCTGCTCATCGACCCCGCGAACCCGCAGGTCACGGTGACCCGGAAACCGGGGCCCCTGGCGGCGAACCCGTTCACCCGCGACGGCGCGCCCGTCTCGCTGAGCGTCACCGCCCGGCGGATCCCCAACTGGCAGGCCGACGCCGAGGGCGTGGTGCGCACGCTGCAGCAGAGCCCGGCGCGCTCCACCCAGCCGAACGAGACCGTGCAGCTGCTGCCGATGGGCGCGCAGCGGGTCAGGATCACCACGTTCCCGCGGATCAGCGACGGCGCCGACGCCGTGGACTGGGTGCTGCCGGCGACCGCGTCGGCGTCGCACTGCTGGAGCGGCGACTCGGTCGCGGCGGTCAACGACGGCAAGATCCCCAGCAGCTCCGCCGACCAGAGCATCCCGCGGATGACGTTCTGGGACCACCTCGGCACCAGCGAGTGGGTGCAGCTGACCTACGCGAGCGCGATTACGACCGGCGCGGTGTCGGTGTACTGGTTCGACGACACGGGCACCGGCCAGTGCCGCACGCCGCAGTCCTGGCAGGTCCAGTACCGCGATGCGAGCGGCGCCTGGGTGCCGGTGAGCGGGGCGTCGGCGTACGGCACCGCCACGAACACCTTCAACCGGGTCACGTTCACCACTGTGACGACCACCGCGCTGCGCCTCGCCGTGCAGCTCAAGGCGGGCGTGTCCGCCGGCGTCCTGGAGTGGCGGGTCGAGGGCACCACCGCACCGGTGGCCTGGAAGCGGATCCAGAACAAGCACAGCCTCAAGGTGCTCGGCGTGGCCGGCATGTCGACCGCCAACTCGGCCAACGTCGTGCAGTACGACGACAACGGCACCGCCGACCACAACTGGCGGCTCGTCGACGCCGGCGGTGGCTGGTACAAGATCCAGAATCAGAACAGCGGGAAGGTCCTCGCGGTGCAGAACATGTCGACCGCGAACTCCGCGCCCGTCCAGCAGTACGACGACAACGGCTCCGCCGACCACCTGTGGCGCCTGATCGACAACGGCGACGGCTGGTCCCGCCTCCAGGTGCAGCACAGCATGAAGGTGCTGGGCGTGTCGGGCATGTCGACGGCGAACTCGGCCCAGGTCGTGCAGTACGACGACAACGGCACCGCCGACCACCTGTGGCGGCTGCTGTGACCTAACCGCGGGACCTCGGGCGGGGCAGGAGCCGGGTGGTCGGCAGCGCGGGCGCCGGCAGCGGCTCCTGCCCGCCCGGCACCGTGCCGAAGCGCGCGGGCGTGCTGCCCAGCCCGGACCGGGCCGCCTCCCACTCGTCGCGCGCCGCCACGATCTCCTCGTGCGTGCGCGCGACGAAGTTCCACCACATGACCAGGTCCTCCTCGAACGGCACCCCGCCGAGCAGGAACAGCCGCCCGTCGCCCTCGACGCGCAGCGACGCGCGCCCGGCGCCCAGGTAGAGCAGCGAGCCGGCGGTCACGTCGACGCCCTCGACCCGGGCGCTGCCGTGGGTCAGCACCACCGCGTGCTCGAAGGCCGGATCCATCTCGATTTCCGCCGGGGTACGGGTGGCGACCGCCAGCTCGGCGCCGACGAGCTCGCTGTGCACCCCTGCCGGTGACGTGGCGCCGCCCAGCGAGCCGACCGCCACGGTCATGCGGACCCCGGGGATCTCGGCGACCGGCAGGTCCGCCAGGTGCTCGAACCGCGGCGGCTGGTGGCGCGCCTCCTCGGGCAGCGCCACCCACAGCTGCAGCCCGTGCAGCAGCGGCGGCTTGCCGGCGGGGGAGTCCTCGGAGTGCGCGATGCCGTGCCCCGACGTCATGATGTTGAGCTGGCCGGGGCGGATCAGCACGTCGGAGCCGAGGCTGTCGCGGTGCTGGATCTCTCCGTCGAAGAGCCAGCTCACCGTCTGCAGCCCGATGTGCGGGTGCGGCGGGACGCGCATCCCCGGCCCGGCGGTGACGTCCTCGGGGCCGAAGTGGTCCAGGAAACACCACGCGCCGACGGTCCGGCGGGTCTTGTTCGGCAGGGTCCGGCGCACCACGGTGTGGCGGCCCAGCGGCACGTCGCGCCCCTCGAGCAGCTCCGCGCACGGGGCCGTGCGGGTGTCGGCGGGCAGGTCCTGCTCGGCGGGCAGGGGCTCCAGGTTGCTCACCGGGCCATTGTCTCCCGCCGTCCGGGCTCCCAGCCAGGCGCGATGCGAGTAATTTGTCCGTTGTGATGGGGTTTGTGGTGGCGGTGCTCGCGGTCCTGGCCGCCGGCGCCGCGGTGTACGTCGCCTTCCAGGCGCTGCGCTCCGTACGGTCCGCCGCGGCCACCGCCGGTGAGCTGCTCGCCGCGTACCGGCTCGCCGAGGCGCGTGCCGACGCCGAGCGGGTCTGCGCATGGGCGGTCAGCGAGCGCGAGACGTTCGAGAAGATCATCACCCGGGGCGTGGTCGGCGCCGCGGTCCGCAACGCCGGGCAGACCCCGGTCTACGACCTGGAGATCGTGTTCCGGGACCCGCCGGCCGCCTGGACCGCGATCCGCCGGGTCCGCATCGTGCCGCCGGCGGAGCAGCCCGAGGTGTACGCCGGGTTCGACGAGGAGCAGACCGAGGGGCCGGTCGAGCGCGACCGGATCAACGACGACGGCACGATCCGGCTCGCCCCGTCCGCCGACATGCACGTCGAGCTGTGCTTCACCGACAGCCGCGGCCGGCGCTGGCAGCGCGACGACAAGGGCGTCCTCACACAGGTCGGCGAGGACGTGGCCCGCGCCCCGGCCCCCGTCGAGCAGCCCTGAGCGGGCGATCCGGCTGTGGCGGTCCGGCTGTGGCGGGTGGCGCGGCTCAGAGGCTGGCGGCGGCGGCGATGGCCGCGCCCCGGGCGCCGGCCATGTCGCGGTCCGGGACCAGGGCGAACGTGGCGACCGCCGCCTGCTCGTCGCGCAGCAGCGTGTACTCGCGCACCTTCGCCAGGAACCACTCGCGGAAGTGCGCGGCGGCCTCGACGACACCGCCGCCGACGAAGTAGCAGTCGGGGTCGGTGAAGTTCGCGGAGATGGTGAAGAGCCGGCCCAGGCCCATCGCCTGCTGCTCGAAGATGCGCAGCGCCAGCTCGTCGCCCTGCTCCGCGTAGGAGCGGACCTGCTTCGCGGCGGTGCGGACCGACTCGGCTCCGTGCAGCGGGTGGTCCGGGAACCGGGTCAGCCAGTACGGCAGCAGGTTGCGCACGATGCCGGTCAGCGAGCTGACGCTCTCCACGTCGCCGAGGAACCCGCACCCGCACGACGGCAGCGGCTGCCCCTCCTCCAGCAGGCCGTGCATCGGGATGTGGACGTGGCCGAGCTCGCCCGCCATGCCGGCGGCGCCCTTGACGACCTTGCCCTGCTCGATGACGCCGCCGCCGAGGCCGGTGCCGACGATCGCCGACACCGAGGAGCGGCTGCCGGCCTCCGCGCCGAAGTGGACGTGGTGGGCGTACAGGGCGGCGGCGTTGCCGTCGTTGTTGTAGACGACGGGCAGCCCGAGGCGCTGCTCGAGGGCGCCGCGGAAGTCGAAGCCCCACCACGCCTGCTGGGAGAAGTTCGTCGAGCCCTTCGAGGAGATGATCCCGTCGGCGGTGGCCGGGCCGGGGGTGTCCAGGCCGACGGCGGCGACCCGATCCCGGCCGACCTTGGTCACGGCGAGGATGTTGTCGAACGCCCCGGCGAGGGCCTCGACCGCGACCGCCGGACCCTCCAGGACGCGGCTGGGCACCTCGACCAGGCCATCGACGAGGAACGTCCCGTCGTGGGCGAGCACCGTGGCGTTGTTGGCGGTGCCACCGTTGTCGAGGCCGACCACGACCTGGTCCTGCGCGATGCCCATCGGTCCTGCTCCTCGGGAGTGACGAAGGTAAGCGGCGAACACGGTACCGCACGGCGTACCCGGGCGGGCCCCTCGATCGTTTGGAACCTCATGGCAGTGCGGGAGCGGCAATGGCGGGCGGCCGCCCGGTGGGCGGGGCACCGGCGCACGGCCGCGGTCGCGGCGGCGGCGGTGGTCGCGGCGACCGTCGCGCAGGGGCCCGCGGCCGGGTTCGTCTACGACGCCGCCCGCTACTTCAACGGCTCCCTCGCCCTGTTCACCGCCGCCGGCACCGCCCGCGAGGGCGACCTGGACCTCCGCGGCGTGCTCACCGCGGCGGTGTACGCGCCGGCCGCCCTCGCCGAGCACCTCGCGCCCGGCGCCGGCCGGTCCGCGGTGCTCACGCAGAACGCCCTGCTCGTCGCGGTCATCGGGGCGCTGCTGCTGCCGGCGGTCGCCAGGCGGCGACGGCCCGCCGCCGTCTGGGTGTGCGCGCCGCTGACCTGGCTGGTCGCCGCCCGGTTCGCCCCGTACCCGCTGATGGACCTGCCCGCCGCCGCGGCCTTCCTCACCGCCGTCTGGCTGGCGCTGCGGCCGCCCGCCCGGTGGTCGCCGGCGGGCTGCGGGCTCGCCGCCGGGGTCGCCGCGGCCGTCACGGTCAACCTGCGCCCCGCGTACCTGCTGCCGCTGCTCGCCCTCGGCGGGCTCGTCGTGGCGACCCGGCGGGTCCGGCCGGCGCTGTGGTCCGCGGCCGGCGCGGTGGCCGGTTCGCTGCCGCAGATGGCGTACAACCTGCTGCGCGGCGACCCGCCGGCCCCGACCCCGCCCGGCACCGCCGGCCTCGCCGGGTTCCAGGCCGGCTACGCCTCGTACGTCGTGCGGTACGACACGATCGAACCGGCGACCGGGGCGCCGCAGCAGTTCTACTGCGACCCGTCGATGGCCGCGGCGGTCGCCGGCGACCCGGTCGGCTCGACCGGCGACCTGGTCCGGGCGCTGCTGGGCAACCTGCCCGGCTCGGCGCTGTTCCTGGTCGAGAAGGTCGCCGCGGCCCTGGCGTGGCCGGCCTCGGCGCCGTACAGCGCGGCGGCGGGCGTGGAGCGGTACGCCCTGGCCGTCCCGGTCGTGCTGATCGTCGCCGTGGGCATCGGCGCCGCCTGCCGCACCCCGGGCGCGCGGGCGGTCGCGGTCCTGGCCGCCGGGGTGTGCGCGTCGCTGATGACGTCGGCGACCGAGACCCGCTTCGCGCTGCCCCTGGTGCTGCTCGGCGTCGCCGGCTGCGCGCTGCTCACCCCGCCCGCCCGCGGGCAGACGGCGCCGGGCGAGCAGGCCGTGCCGGGCGGCAGACGGCGCCGGGCGGGCAGGCCGTGCCGGGCGGGCAGACGGCGCCGGGCGAGCGCGCCGCGCCGGGCCGGTGGCGGGGGCCGTTGCTGTTCACCGCGGCGGTCCTGCTCGCCGCCGCCGCGCTGTTCGCCGCCGCGGCCGCCGGGGTCGCGTACCCGCTGCCGCCGGGGCCGGCGACCCCGGCCGCCTGTGCCGCGAACGGGTGATCCGGCGCGACCCACCCGGCGCCCGTGCCGTTGGGCGGTGCAGTGAGCACGACACTGGACGCGACACGTGACCCCGCCGCAGGTCCGGGCGGGCCACCGGCGACCGCCGGCCGTGCCCGGCCCGGCCGGTGGCACAGTCCGCGCGACGGTGCCCGGCAGCGGGTGGCGTCGCTGCTGCCGCTCGCCGCCGGCCTCGCCGGGACCGCGACCACACTGCGGTGCTACGGGGTACCGCTGACGACGACCCTCGCGTTCGCCGCCTGGGTCACCGCCGGGATCGTGCTGCCGGGGCTGCTGCTGTGGCGGTGCCTGCGCGGCCGCTCCGGCCGGCTCGCCGCCGACGTCGTCGCCGGTGCCGCCGCCGGCTACGTCGTGGAGGTCCTATCCGGTGCCCGACCACCGCCAGCCGGTGCACCGCGGGCGGTTCGACGACTTGACGCTGCCGGTCACGGAGCGGCTGTGCGCCGAGGTCCTCAGCGTCCCGTGCCACCCGGCGCTCGACGACGACGACGTGGACCAGGTCGCCGCCGCGCTCGACGCGTTCCGTGGAGCGGGCCGGAGCGCAGCGGAGGAGCCGCGAACCATGGGCGCAGTTTTGGCTCACGGCGGCGCCGGAGCGGAGCGGAGGTGACGGCGTGAGTCGCCGCGTGTACAGCCTGATCGTCCCCGTGTACCGCAACGAAGGGTCCATCCCGGACCTGCTCGCCGCCGTCGCCGGCCTGTACGACGCCCTCGACGGCCGGCTGGAGGCGGTGTTCGTCGTCGACGGCAGCCCCGACCGGTCCGCGGAGCTGCTGCAGGCGATGCTGCCGCGGCAGCGGTTCCCGGCGCGGCTGGTGCTGCTGTCACGCAACTTCGGCTCGTTCGCCGCGATCCGCGTCGGGCTGCAGCACGCCACCGGCGACTACTTCGCGGTCATGGCCGCGGACCTGCAGGAGCCGCCGGAGCTGGCGCTGGAGTTCTTCCGCACCCTCGCCGCCGACGAGTACGACGTCGTCGTCGGCACCCGCGAGGGCCGCGCCGACCCGCTCGGCAGCCGGCTCACCGCGGGCCTGTTCTGGGGCCTGTACCGGCGGCTCGTCGTGCGGGACATGCCGGCCGGCGGCGTGGACATCTTCGGCTGCAACCGCGCGTTCCGCGACTGCCTGCTGCAGTGCGAGGAGGCGAACACGTCGCTGGTGGCGCTGCTGTTCTGGCTCGGGTTCCGCCGCCGGCAGATCGCCTACACCCGCCGGGCCAGGGTGCACGGCGGCTCCGGCTGGACGCTGCGCAAGAAGGTCACGTACCTCATGGACAGCGTGTTCGCGTTCACGGACCTGCCGGTGCGGGTGCTGATGACGTTCGGCCTCACCGGGCTGCTGGTGTCGCTGACCCTCGGCGCGGTCGTGCTGTCGGCCCGCCTCGCCGGCCTGTTCGACGTGCCCGGCTACGCCGCGACGATCCTCGTCGTGCTGTTCTTCACCAATGACCGGATGCCGCGCAGCCGCCGGTACCCGGCGACGTTCGCCCGGACCACGGTCGCGGCCGGCGCGTCGATCGGCGCGAACGCCACGATCCTGCCGGGCGTCACCATCGGCCGGCACGCGATGGTCGGCGCCGGTGCCGTGGTGACCCGGTCGGTGCCGCCGTACGCGATCGTCGTGGGCAACCCGGCCCGGCTCACCGGCTATGTTGACGCGCACGTCGACGCGCAGCCGGTGCCGGCGCAGGCGGCGCCGCACGAGACCCCGCTCGGCGAGCGCGCCGACGGCATACTCGGCGAGCGGGCCAACGGCGTGCTCGACGAGCGCGTGAACGGCCCTCTCGGCGAGCGGGTCAACGGCACGAAGGTCCGCGGGGTCACGGTGCACCGCCTCGACTACGTGCGGGACCTGCGCGGCGACCTGTCGGTGGGGGAGTTCGAGCGGGACATCCCGTTCCCGGTGCGCCGCTACTTCATCGTCTTCGACGTGCCCAACGAGAAGGTCCGCGGCCAGCACGCGCACCGCGAGTGCCACCAGTTCCTCATCTGCGTGAAGGGCCGCTGCAGCGTCGTCGCCGACGACGGGGTGTCCCGGCAGGAGTTCCTGCTGGACAGCCCGGCGACCGGGCTGTACCTGCCGCCCATGACGTGGGCGACGCAGTACCGGTACTCGCCGGACGCGGCGCTGCTGGTGTTCGCGTCGCACTACTACGACGCCGCCGACTACATCCGCGACCACGCCGAGTTCGTGGCCGAAGCCACCGCGGGCGCCGGCTCCCGGCTTTCCTCAGGCGCCCTGCAGGTGGGCGAGCACCGCTAGCACGCGCCGGTTGTCGTCGTCGGACACCGGCAGGTCCAGCTTGGCGAAGATGCTCGCGATGTGCTTGCCGACGGCGCTGTCGCTGAGGAACAGCTGCTTGCCGATCGCGGCGTTGGAGCGGCCCTCCGCCATCAGCGTCAGCACCTCCCGCTCCCGCGGGGTGAGCGTGCCCCTGGCCGCCGACGGTTTCGCGACGAGTTTCGCGATGACGGTCGGGTCCATCACGGTGCCGCCGGCGGCGACCCGCCGGACCGCGTCGACGAACTGGTCGGCGTTGAACACCCGGTCCTTCAGCAGGTACCCGACCGCGCCGGTACCGTCGGCGAGCAACTCCCGCGCGTACAACTGCTCGACGTGCTGGGAGAGCACCAGCACCGGCAGGCCCGGCACCTCCCGCCGGGCGGCGAGGGCGGCCTGCAGGCCCTCGTCGGTGAAGCTCGGCGGCAGCCGCACGTCGACGACCGCGACGTCCGGACGGTGCTCCAGCAGCGCCGCGAGCAGCGCCGGGCCGGTGTCGACGGCGGCGACCACGTCGAAGCCGTGGCTGCGCAGCAGCAGCACCATGCCGTCCCTCAACAGGTAGAGGTCTTCGGCGAGGACAACACGCACGGCAGCTCCAGCGTCGCGACGGTCGGCCCGCCGGGCGGGCTGCTCAGGGTCAGGGTCCCGTCGAAGGTACCCAACCGTCGTTCGATGCCGCGCAGACCGGTGCCGCGCGACGGGTCGGCGCCGCCGGTGCCGTCGTCGGTGACGGTGACCCGCAGCAGCCCCGCGTCGTGGTGCAGGTCCACCCGCACCCGGGCCGCGCCGCCGTGCCGGGTCGCGTTCGCGATGAGCTCGCTGACGGCGAAGTACGCGGCCGACTCGACCGGCGCCGGCGGCCGGCCCGCGAGGCCGCCGCCGGCATCGACGGTCACGTCGGCGGCCGTGTCCAGGGCGAGGGCGCGCACCGCGTCGGCGAGGCCACGCTCGGACAGCACCGGCGGGTGGATGCCGCGGACCAGGTCCCGCAGCTCCCGCAGGGCCGCCTCGGCGGTCTCCTTCGTCTGCGCGACGAGCTTGCGCGCCGCCGCCGGGTCGGTGTCCATGAGCCGCTCGATCGCGCCGAGGGTCAGCCCGACCGCGATCAGCCGCGCCTGCGCGCCGTCGTGCAGGTCCCGCTCGATCCGGCGGACCTCGGCGGCCTGCGCGTCGAGCGCGTCGGCGCGGCTGCGGGTCAGCTGCTCCACCCGCAGCCGCAGCGCCGCCTCCCGGGTCGGGCGCAGCAGCAGCGCCGTCCACCGGGCGTGCACCGGCAGCAGCCGCCCCACCGTGGCGAACGCCGCCGCGACCAGCGCCACCCCGGCGACCAGACCCGCGGTGCGGTGACCGTCCACCGCGCCGTACCAGGCGGACCATTCGGCGCCGAACAGCGTCGTCCACAGCCACGGCAGCGCCAGCCCGAACGCGCCGTACACCGCGGCGGCGACCGGCACGCCCAGCAGCGCGACCGTGACGACCGGGTCGGCGGCCAGCCACACCAGGTCCCGCCATGTCGCGACGTCGCCCCACGTCCACAGCCAGCGGGCGTTGAACGCCGCCATCGCCTCCGTCTTGTACAGGTTGTTGCGCACCTGCAGCAGCCCGTCCGGGCGGCGCTGCGGCAGCAGCTGCGGCGCGTACGGCCGCTCCACCCGCACCCCGCCCCACCCGGCGAACTCCCGGCGCAGGTTCGCCAGCCAGCGGAAATGCGCGACGCCGACCGGGATGAGGAAGATGAGACCGAGCCCGTACCCGAGCGTGAAGCAGGCCAGGCTGAACAGCAGCAGCGGCACCTCCAGCGCCGCGCAGCACACCAGCAGCGCCGCCCGCCCCCACGCCAGCAGCGCCCGCTGGATGCGCGCGCTGCGCCGCTCCCGGCGGGCCGCCCGCCCGGGGTCCATCGGCGACAGCATCCACGCCGACCAGGTCGCGACGAGCCGCACCGCCCACGGCGCCACCAGCAGCCCGACCGGCACGACCGCAAGCACCACGAACGGGAACCACAGCTGCCATACCAGGTCACGTTTCGTCGCCGGGTCCTTCATCAGCCAGTCGAGCCGGCGGAAGAACCGCGGGAACCGCGGCGTCTTGTACAGGGTCGTGTCGTGGCGGTACAGGCCGTCCCCGTCCGGCTCCGGCGGCGGTGGCGGCGGCCGGTACGGCTCCGGCACCAGCCGCCCCGTCCACGCGGCGAACATCACCCGCCACCGGTTCGTCAGCCGCCGCCCCAGCTGCACCGGCGGCGGGATCAGGAAGACGAGGCCGAGCAGGAACCCGGGCGCCATCACCACCACCGACAGCAGGAACTGCGCCAGCACCACCACCGCGACGCCCAGCAGGACGCCGCCGCGGTACACACCCCTCACCCAGGTCATGCGTCCCAGTCTCGGGCCACGGCCCGGCCCCGCGCATCGGCCCTGACCGCCGTCCCGGGGGTGCACCTAGCCCCACCCCGCGGGTAACCGACACTGCTGTGACGCACGGTGACCACTATGATCGGCGGGACAGGGGGGTGGGGCGTGCAACCAGTGGCCGAAGCGATCGTCGATCTCGACGCCGTGGCGCGCAACACGCGGCTCCTGTCCGGTCTCGCCGCCCCCCGCGCCGCCACCATGGCGGTCGTCAAGGCAAACGGGTTCGGTCACGGATTGCTACCGGTCGCCCGCACCGTGCTCGCCAGCGGCGCCAGCTGGCTCGGCGTCACATCGCTCGCCGAGGCCCGGCAGCTGCGCGACGCCGGCATCGACGCGCCGGTGCTCGCCTGGCTCTACGGCACCGGCGACGACTTCGCCTGGGCGGCCCGGCACGGCGTGGACCTGTCGGTGTCCACCCCGGCACACCTCGACGCGATGCCGCCCGGCGTCACCGTCCACCTCAAGGTCGACACCGGCCTGACCCGCAACGGCGTCGCCTGGTCCGACTGGCCCGACCTGGTGCGGCGGGCCGCCGAGCTGGAGCGGCAGGGCACGCTGCGGGTCCGCGGTGTCTGGTCGCACCTCGCGTCCGCGGACGACCCCGGCAACCCGTCGGTGCCCCGGCAGCTCGAGCGCTTCGAGGAGGCCCTCGCCGTCGCCGCGAAGGCGGGCCTGACCCCGACGCTGCGGCACCTGGCGAACTCGGCCGGGATCGTCGACGTGCCCGCCGCCCACTACGACCTGGTCCGCGCCGGCCTCGCCCTCTACGGGGTCGAGCCGATCGACGGCGTCGTCGCCGGGCTGCGCCGCGCCATGACGCTGCGGGCCAGCGCCGTCAACGTCAAACGCGTCCCGCCCGGCACCGGGGTGTCCTACCTGCACCAGTACGTGACGGACCGGGACACGACCGTGGTCCTCGTGCCCGCCGGGTACGCCGACGGGGTGCCCCGGCTGCTGAGCAACCGCGGCGCCGTCGCGATCGGCGGGGTCCGCTGCCCGATCGCCGGGCGGGTCGCCATGGACCAGTTCGTCGTCGACGCCGGCGACCTCGACGTCGCCCTCGGTGACGAGATCGTGCTGTTCGGCCCGGGCGACGGCGCCGAGCCGACCGTGGAAGAGTGGGCGGCGTGGGCGCAGACCAACCCGCATGAGATCTTGACGGGCATCGGCGCCCGCGTCCCGCGAACGTACATCGGCAACGACGCGGCGCCGTCCGGCGTCGCGCGAACGTACATCGGCAACGACGCGGCGCCGTCCGGCGGTGTCGCGGAGCAGTCCCGTGAGGAGCAACCGCATGGCTGAACGTCGCACCCGCGTCGCCGTCGTCTTCGGAGGGCGCAGCGGCGAGCACGAGGTCTCGTGCAAGTCGGCGCTGAGCATCGTGCGGTTCCTCGACCGCGGCCGCTACGAGGTGGTGCCGGTGCGCATCACGCCCAGCGGCACCTGGGTCTTCGGCCGCGACGCCGACTCACCCGAGGCCCTCGACCTGGAAGGCCTGCTCGCCCTGACCAAGGAGACCGACGCGCCCGCGCTCGCGAGCCTCGCCGGCGCCATCGTCGCGATGCGCGAGTGCGACGTGGTGTTCCCCGCCATCCACGGCCCCTACGGCGAGGACGGCACCATCCAGTCGGTGCTGGAGATGGTCCGCCTGCCGTATGTCGGCAGCGGCGTGTTCGCCAGCGCCGCCGGCATGGACAAGGAGTTCACCAAGCGGCTCCTCGTCGCCGACGGGCTGCCCGTCGCCGACGGGGTCGTGCTGCGCGGCGGCGCCGGCACCGTGTCGGTGCAGGAGCGGGAGCGGCTCGGGCTGCCCGTGTTCGTGAAGCCGTCCCGGGCCGGCTCCAGCCTCGGCGTGTCCAAGGTCGACGACTGGGCCGAGCTGGACGCCGCCCTCGCCGAGGCCCGCGCCAGCGACGCGAAGGTCCTCGTCGAGGAGATGGTGCACGGCCGCGAGGTCGACCTCGGCGTCCTGGAGCACCCCGACGGATCCCTGCAGGTCGGCCCGCCCCTGGAGATCAGCTTCCCGGACAAGCACGAGTTCTTCGACTACGAGGCCAAGTACCTCGACCCGACGACGATCTTCGACATCCCGGCGAAGCTGGAGCCGCAGATCATCGAGCGGCTGCAGGACCTGGCGGTGCGCACGTTCCGCGCCCTGGAGTGCCGGGGGCTGCTGCGGGTCGACTTCTTCCTGCGCTTCGGCACGGAGCCGGTCATCAACGAGGTCAACACGTTTCCCGGGTTCACCGCGGTGTCGCAGTACCCGCAGATGTTCCGGGTCGCCGGCCTGGACTACCCGGCGCTGCTCGACGTGCTCATCGCCACCGCCCTGGCCCGCCGCCCGAGGCCCGCGCTGGACGCGTGACGCCCGGCGCTTGCGCCTGGGCCTGGGGCCTGGGGCCTGGGGCCTGGCGCTGGGGCCTGGCGCTTGGTTCTGGCGCCGCTTCAGAACGTCAGGCCGGTCAGCCGCTCGTACACCTCGACATAGCGTGACCTGGTGCGCTCCACCACATCGGCGGGGATCTGCGGCCCCGGCGCCGTCTGGTCCCAGCCGGTGCCGCGCGACCAGTCACGCACAGACTGCTTGTCGAAGGAGTGCTGCGTGCGGCCCGGGACCCACTCGTCCAGCGGCCAGAAGCGCGACGAGTCGGGGGTGAGGACCTCGTCGGCGAGGACCAGGGTGCCGTCGGGCGCCCGGCCGAACTCGAGTTTGGTGTCCGCGACGATGATGCCCCGCTCGGCGGCGATGTCCCGGCCACGGGCGTAGATGCGCAGCGTCAGGTCCCGCAGCTCGTCGGCGAGTTCCTTGCCGACCTGCGCGACGACGTCGTCGAACGTGACGAACTCGTCGTGCTCGCCGACGGCCGCCTTCGTCGTCGGGGTGAAGATCGGCTCCTCCAGCCGGTCGGCCTCGACGAGACCCGGGGGCAGGGTGATGCCGCTGACCGCGCCGTCGCGCCGGTACTCGGTCAGGCCCAGGCCGGTCAGGTACCCACGGGCGATGCACTCGACCTGCACCATGTCCAGGCGGCGGCAGCGGATCGCCCGGCCGGCGAACTCGGCGGGCACGTCCGTGGCGGACACCACGTGGTTGGGCACGATGTCGGCGAGCTGCTCGAACCACCACAGCGACAGCCGGGTCAGCACCGCGCCCTTGTCCGGGATCGGAGTGGGCAGCACCACGTCGTAGACGGAGATGCGGTCCGAGGCGACGAGGATCAGGTCGTCGCCGTCGAGGTAGACGTCGCGGACCTTGCCCGAGTGCAGCAGCTTCACGCCCGCCAGCCTAACGGTTGGACTGCCTTCGATCTCACGGGTGCGCTTCGATCTCAGGGGTGCGGCGGCCCTGGACGGCCCTCACCGCAGGGGCAGCGGCGTGCCGCACACCCGCCGCCGGCTGATCCACCCCGAGCTCCAGGCGGACTCTCCTCGGCACCGGCACCGGCACCGGCCTCCTCCACCCTGTCACCCGCGTCCGGGCCGCCGTCGTCGTCGCCGTCACCGCCGTCGTCACCGCCGACCTCGCCGCCGACCTCGCCGTCCGGGCCTAACACCGTCCGGGCCTGAACCCATCCAGGCCTGAACCATCCGGCGCCGTCCGGGCCTGACACCGTCCAAGCCTGGATCGTCCGGCGCCGGCCGGATCCCGATGCGTGCCGACCGCCTAACAGCACGGTACTCCACGACTGCAAGTTGATCTCCGAGGCCGTCACACCCCGTAGCGGCACCGGCTGTCACCAGGGAACGGGCTACGGGTTGTCGTCGTTGCGGGTCTGTTCCGCCAGGAAGCGCTCCAGCTCGGCGCCGATCTCGTCCGCTGTCGGCAGTGGCGCGGGGGAGTCGGCGAGCAGGTTGTTGCCCTGCCGGCCGCGGGTGTACGCATCGTACTGCTCCTCCAAGGCCCGCACGAGCGACGCCGCCTCGTCGGCCTGGGCGATCTGCACGTCGATCTCGGCGCGGACCGTCTCCGCGGCCGCGTGCAGCTCCTCGGTCGGCAGCTGCAGGCCGGTCGCCTCCGACACGCAGCTGAGCAGCTTCTCCGCCGCCGATGGGAACTCGGCCTGCGCCACGTAGTGCGGCACGTGTACGGCGAAGCCGAACGCGTCGCGGTCCTGCTGGCCGATCCTGAACTCGAGGAGGTTGCCGACGCTGCCCGGGACCTGGACGCGCTGCAGCCACGGCTCGAAGCCGGCGATCAGGTCGCGGCTCGTGCCGTGCGCGGTCACGCCGGTCGGGCGGGTGTGCGGCACGGCCATCGGGATCGCGGTCAGGCCGACCGTCGCGCGGACGTCGAACCGCTCGATCAGCTCGATGACCGCCGCGGTGAACCGCTCCCACTGCAGGTCGGGTTCGGGGCCGTCGAGGAGCAGGAACTCGGTGCCGGTCGCGTCGCGCAGGACGCGCAGCAGCAGCCGGGGCTGCTCGTAGTGCTCCCAGTGGTCCTCGACGAAGAGCATCGCGGGGCGCCGGCTGCGGTAGTCGTAGAGCTGGTCGAGGTCGAACGTCGCCACGGTCCGCGGGGAGCCGACCGTCAGCAGGTGCTCACGGGCGAGACGGCTCGCGTTGCCGGCGTCGACGAAGCCCGTGAGCGCGTGCACGAGCACCGGCCGGTCGACGGCCGGCAGGTCCTCGGTGAGCGTGTAGAGCTCGCTGGGGTTGAGCACCGGTACGCAGCCTCCTCGGTTTGGTGACGCTTGCAACCTGCTGGCGCGCTCGATCATTCCATCCCGGCGGACCAGGGATTCGTGAGGATCGCGTACACCAGCTCGTCGACCGCCGGAGCGAGAGACGTGAACGAGGGCCCTGCGCCGGTGTACGGGTCCGAGACCTGCAACATCATCTCGTGCACCCCTCCTACCAGCGCGATCGCCAGCAGCTGCGACAGCTTCGGGATGGCCGGGTCCGCGGCGCGGGCCGCATCGACCACCTCCACCAGCGTATCGGCGAACCGGCGCTGCATCTGCTGGCGCAGCCGGTACGCCTTCGGGCCGGCCGCCTGGATCTCCACCAGCAGCGTGCGGGTGACCGCCGGCATGCTCTCCAGCGCGTTCAGATATGCGGTCACCCCGTCGTTGACCATGCTCTTCCAGCTGCCGCTGCGGGTGGCGGCGCTCCTGACGACGGCGAGCAGGTGCACGCAACCCTGCTCGTACAGCGCCATGAGGCACGCCTCCTTGTCGGTGAAGTGCTCGTAGAACGTGCGCTTCGACACGCGCGCATGCATGACCACGTCGGCGATCGTGGTCGCCGCGTAGCCCTTGTCGGCGATCGCCGCCGCCAGCCCGCCGGTCAGGGCCTCCCGGACCTCGTCGGCGGTCCTCGTACTCGTCATGCGCGTGCCTCGGCCTTTCGCCAGAATGTCCGTGGGTGTTAGTTTGCCTGGTACTGAACGGTACCGCCGACGGGAGGCCCCACGGTGCAGCAGAGCTTGACCGGTCAGGTGGTGCTGATCACCGGCGCCGCGCGGGGTATCGGCGAGCACACCGCCCGCCTCGCCGCCGCCCGAGGGGCCAAGGTCGTCCTGGTGGGGCTGGAGCCGGACCGGCTCGCCGCTCTCGCCGCCGAACTGGACGGGGCCGCGTGGTTCCCGTGCGACGTCACCGACCAGGCGAGCCTCACCGCCGCCGTCGACGGTGCCGTCGCCGCGCACGGCCGCATCGACGCCGTCGTCGCCAACGCGGGTGTCGCCAGCCGCGGCACCGTGGCGACCGGCGATGTCGAGGCCCTGGTCCGCACCGTCGAGGTCAACCTCATCGGCGTCCTGCGCACCGCCGCGGCCGTCATGCCCCACCTCATCGCGTCCCGTGGCTACCTGCTCATCGTCGCCTCCGCCGCGTCGTTCGCCGCGCTGCCCGGCATGGTGCCGTACTGCGCCTCGAAGGCCGGCGTGGAGCACCTCGGCAACGCCCTGCGCCTGGAGGTCGCCCACCACGGCGTCCGGGTCGGCACCGCCCACCCGTCCTGGATCGACACCGACCTCGTGCGCGACGCTCAGGATGACATGCCCACGTTCCGCGAGACGCTGCGCAGGCTGCCGCCCCCGCTCGGCTCCACGACCTCGGTGCAGCGCTGCGCCGAGGCGTTCGTCGACGCCCTGCAACGCCGCCACCGCAAGGTTTTCGTGCCGCGCAGCGTCGCCGTCGTGTACTGGCTGCGCACGTTCATCGGCAGCCGCCTCGCCGAGCGCGTCGTCGAACGGCAGGCCCGCACCAGTGTCCCCGCCATGGAGGAGCAGGTGCGCAGCCTGCGCCGCGGCTTCGGCACCAACACCGCGGCCCGCCTGCCGGTGCCCGGCGAGCCCTTGTCGCCCGGCTTCATCGCCGACCGCTACCACCGCCGCTAGCCGTTCCCGGGCGGGCGCGGCCGGCTCGCTGGTGATCTTGCGTGGTTGATCGAAGTCGTGTCGTGGTCGCCCGGATGGCCGGGACGCGACTTGGATCATGACGGTCGTCCGGCTGGCGGGACGGCTGGCGGGATGAGGACCGCCGGATGCCCGTGCGTGAGGGTGGTGCGCGCCGGCCGTGCCGAAGCTGATGCTGTGGCCGGTGACGTCGGCCGGGTTTTCTGTCGTACCCGTGTGCTTGAGTTCCCGTGCGGGGATGCCGGGTGCACTCAGCCCGTGCGGCTCTCATGGACGAGGATCGCGACCTGGACCCGGTTGGTGCAGCCGAGCTTCGCAAGGATCCGCGAGACGTACGTCTTCACCGTCGCCACACTCATCAACAGCGCCGCGCTGATCTCGGCGTTGGAACGCCCCTCGGCCACCGACTCGGCCACCTTCAGTTCCGCCGGCGTCAACGCCTCCAGTGCCCGGGCCGCGGCCGCCCGGCGTCCGGCGGTGTCGTCGCGGACGACGTGGTCGACGAGGCGGCGTACCACCGACGGCGACAGCATCTGCTCGCCCGCCGCGACCCGCCGCACCGCGTCGAGGATGGCCAGCGGCGGGGTGTCCTTCAGCAGGAACCCGTGCGCCCCGAGCCGCAACGCCCGCAGCACGTGGTCATCCGTGTCGAACGTCGTCAGCACCACCACCGCCCCCGGCACCCCCTCGGCCCGCAGCGCCTCGAGCGCGGCGAGCCCGTCCAACCGCGGCATCCGGATGTCCATCAGCACCACGTCGGGCCGGCTGGCGCGCACCACCCGGACCGCCGCCGCGCCGTCACCGGCCTCGCCGACGAGCTCCAGCCCGGGGTCGCCCCCGAGCACCATCGCGAGCCCCGCCCGCACCAGCGCGTCGTCGTCGACGACCACGACCCGGATCACGCCGGCCACGGCAGCCACGCCTCCAGGTGGAACCCGACCTCACCGCACTGCACCCCGTGCGAGCCGGGATGCGCCACCGCGTCCGGACGTGCCACGGTGCCCGCCGGCGCGGGCAGGCGGGGATGCGCCGTCGGCGCGGGAGGGCCGGGATGTGCCGACGGGCCCGCCGGCGCGGGCGGGCGGGGATGCGCTGGCGGCGCGGGAGGGCCGGGATGTGCCGGCGGGCTCGGCGGCGCGGGCGCCCCGGCCAGGTCGCCGGGCCCGGCGGGGGCGTCCGGCTGCGGGCAGGGCCCGGAGCGTCGCGGGCCGTGTTCCAGGCGGCCGCCGGCCAAGGCGACCCGCTCGGCGAGCCCGACCAGCCCCGACCGCGCGCCCGGCAGCGCCGGGCGCGCCGGGTGGGCCGGGTGGGCCGGCAGCGGGTTGCGCAGCCACACGTGCAGCTCACCGGCGCTGGTCCGGTCCAGGCGTACGGCAACCGCCGCCCCCGGCGCATGCTTGCGGGCGTTCGTCAGGCCCTCCTGCACCAGCCGGAACGCGGTCCGGTTGACCGTCGCGGGCAGCGTCCGCGCGGACTCGGCGCCGTCGGCGGCGAGCCGGTTGTCGAGGTGTACGGGGGTGCCGGCGCGGCGTACCTCGTCGATCAGCTCGTCGAGGTCGGCCAGGTCCTGGCGCGGCCGCAGCTCGTCGTGGTCGCTGGTGCGCAGCACGCCGAGGATCTCGCGCAGCTCCTCCATCGCCTGGTGCGCGCTGGCCCTGATCGTGCCGCCGGTCTCCGCGACCTGCTCCCGGGTCAGGTCCCGCCGGATCTCCAGCGCACCGGCGTGCAGGCTGATGAGCGAGATCCGGTGCGCGAGCACGTCGTGCATCTCCCGGGCGATCCGCTCCCGCTCCAGGCCGCGCAGCAGGTCGGCGCGCTGCTGGGCCTCGGCCTCGGCGCGTACCGCCCGCACCCGCAACGACGCGACCAGCTCCCGCCGCGCGCGGACCGTCACGCCCCACGCCACGACGATCGCCAGGATCGCGAGGGCCGCCGTGTTGGTGCCGACGATCTGCAGATCAGGGTCCGGGTACCGCAGCGTCAGCGGCACCGGCACGACGAAGTGCGCCGCCGCGACGGCAACCGCCACCCGGAACGGCCGGTGCACCGCCACCGTGAACACCGCGATCGTCGTGGCCCCGCCCGCGAAGTCGGTCAACGCAGCCGGGACGAGCAGCAGCAGCGCCACGTGTACCGGCCACCGCCGCCGCCACCAGATGAGCACCAGCGCCGGCAGCGACACCGCCGTCGACAGCAGCAGCCGCTCATCGCTGAGGCTGCCGTTGTCCAGCCCGGACGCCGCCGCCACGACCATCGTCAACGCTGAGATGACGAACACGCTGACGTCGACCGCGAAGTTGCGCGCCCTGCTCCCGGCCACCACGCCGCCGGCGGTGTCGACGGCGACCGCAGCGCCGCCGGCGACCGCAGCGCCGCCGGTGGCCGCAGCGCCGCCGGTGGCCGCAGCCGTGGACACGGTGATGTCGCCGGTAACGGGCGTGGTGGTGCCGCCGCCGATGGTGGAGATGGTGCCGCCGGTGGCAGAGGTGCTGGATGTGGTGGCGGTGCCGTCGGTCGTGGCCGCGCTGCCGGACGCCGCGCTGCCGGACGCCGCGCTGCCGGACGCCGCGCTGCCGGACGCCGCGCTGCCGGACGCCGCGCTGCCGGACGCCGCGCTGCCGGACGCCGCGGTGCTGGACGGCGCGGTGTCGGCGGTGTCTGCGCTCGGCTGGGCGTTGCGGCGGTCGGGCGGGCTCATGAGCGCACCAGCGGACGCCAGTGCTGGGTGGTGCCGTCGTCGCGGACCGTGTAGCCGAGCTTCTGGACCTCGTCGCGCAGCTCGGCGGCGTCGGTGAGGCTCTTGTTGGTCAGGGCGACCGCCCGCGCGGCGAGGACCGCGTTGACCGAGCCCGGCAGGTCCGGCAGGTCCGGCACCCAGCGGCGGAACAGGTCCGCGTAGGGGTCGCGCTCCAGCCACGGGTAGCCGTGTGCGCGGAACGTCCTGCCCACGCGGGCGTTGCCGGCGCCCTCCAGGCGCTCCCGGACCACCTGCCGCGACTCCCGGTCGAGCACGACCAGGTGCCGCCCGTCGACGAACACGGCGGTGACCGCGCCCCGCGGCACGGTGCGGGTGGTGTCGCCGAGGCGCAGCCGCAGCTCAGCGTCGGCGACCGTGACCCGCAGCGTCTCGTGCACGGCGAGGAACGCGAACACCAGGCCGAGCAGCAGCCCCGCACCGATCAGGGCGACCCGCCCGAACCCCCCGTCGAGCGCCGCGACGAGCCGCACCGGCCCGCTGAACGGCACCCACGGCAGCCGCAGCAGCCACCGCGCCAGCACCGGCAGCCCCCACCCGGCGGCGAGACCGACCAGGGGGAACCCCACCCAGATCAGCCACCGGTCGGCGCGCGTGAGCCCAAGGTCGTGTTCTGCCATGTGACCCACGGTAGGCAGGCCGGTGGCCCCCGCACAGTCTCCGAAAGTCGTCGCGTCCCCCATGCCGCTGCAACCTTCTACGTCGCTGCCGGGGTGATGTGCACGGACTCGACCCAGGCGGGTGGCTGTGGCGGGTTCGGCCCGATCAGGCCCGCGATGAGCCGGCACGCGGTCGGCTCGTCCGGCCACGGGGTGCCGCCGTCGGTGAGGACGACCACGATCTGCGGCCGGTCGGGGGAGCGCAGCGCCGCGGCGATGCCGACGCGCATGTCGGTGCCGCCGCCACCGCCGAGCTCCACCTGCTCAGTCTTCACCACGCGGGTGACGGCGTGCACGTCGGCGTCGCAGGCCACGACCGTGACCCGGTTGCCGCGGATGCCGACGGTGCGCAGCACGCCGGTCACCTCGCTCAACGCGGCGGCCAGGTCGTCGGTGCCCATCGAGCCGGACGTGTCGACGACGACCGCGACCCGCGGCAGCGGCCGGCGCAGGCTCGGCAGGACGACGCCGCGCATCGCCCCGGTGCGGCGGCCGGGCCGCGCGTAGGTGTAGTCGACCGCGCCGCTGGCCCACGCGACCGCCTGGCGCAGCGCGCCGGTGAGCAGGCGGCGCCAGTCGACGACGGGCTCGGCGATCTCGTCGGCCCAGCGCTGCCAGCCGGCCGGCACCGTGCCCCGGGACCGGACGTGGGCGCGGATCGCGTCGGCGGTCTGCCGGCGGATCGTGACCGCCTCCACGTCGCGGACGCCGGGTCCGGCGTCGTCGCCGATCTCGCCGTGGACGGGCAGGCCGTGCGCGCCGGACCCGCACTGCACGTGGTGCGTGTGCGTGTGCGGCACCCCGGCCAGGTACTCCTCGAACAGCCGCCCCTCCGGCAGCCCGAACGTCGACGGCTCCACCCGCGACGCCGGCAGCGCGAGCCGGTCGGCGACGAGGTCGTCGTTGATCTCGCAGTCCTGGGCGAGGTTGACCCGCAGGTGGTCGGCGCGGTCGGCGACCGGCAGCCGGTCGGCCCGCCCGTGGTGGTCGCGCAGCAGGTGCGCCACCTCGTGCACCCACACCCCGGCGAGCTCCTCGACGCCGTGCGTGTCGACGAACTCGGGCGAGACATACAGCCGCCACCGCCGGTCGACGCCCATCGTCGACAGGTGCCGGCTCGGCACCACCGACAGCGCATACAGGGCCGTGGCCAGATACGGCCGCAGCATCGCCGCCCGATACCGCGCCGCGAGCAGCTTCGTGCGGTCCAGCGCCCGCGCCGCCGGCACGACATCCTCCTCAGCCGTGACCGGCGCGTCCCCGGTCACGGCGCCGGGTGGTGATGCGGGCACACCTGTCACCGCAGGGCACCGGACAGGCTGAGGATGTCGATGAATGCGTCGATCGTCGCCGGCACCGGCCACGCCGGCTGGCGCATCGCGGCCAGGTCGGCGGCGGCGCGGGCCGCCACGTCGGGGACCCCGGCCTCGACAGCCTTGCCGAGCACGGTCCAGCCGGCCTCCCACCGCTCGCGGGTGGTGTTGCTCTGCACGGCCGACACGACCGCGGTCAGGAACGCCAGCTGCCGGTCGCCGCGCGTCGGCAGGTGGAACGCGTCGGGGTTGGCCAGGACCCGGTTGGGGTCGGGCAGGTCGAGCTCGTCGAGGTAGTTGACCAGCTCCAGGCCGGCGCCGTCGCCGATCGCGCCGATGAGCGCCGTGGACAGCGCGGGGCGGGTCGCGTCGCTGGCCATGCCGAACGTCAGCAGTCGCAGCGCCATCTCCCACGTGCGCGGCGACGGCCACGCCCCGCCGCGGGCCTCGGCGTCGGCGGGCAGGTGGTGCGCCAGGCCCGGCCGGGCGGTGAGGAACCCCGACAGCGTGCCCCGGGCCCGCGCCAGCGCCGACGCCGCCTTCCTCGGGTCGACGCGGGGGATGTCGGCGGTCGGCCAGGTGCCGGCGAGGCCGCGGGCGACGACCGCCGGGTCGTGCGTCCAGTGCAGGTGGACGAACCGGTTGGCCAGCGGGGGGCTCAGGTGCCAGCCGTCGGCGGCGCTGGCCGGCGGGTTGGCCGCGGCGACGACCCGCACCGCGGGCGGCAGCTCGAGGCTGCCGACGCGCCGCTCCAGGACCACCCGCAGCAGCGCCGCCTGCACCGCCGGCGGCGCCGAGGACAGCTCGTCGAAGAACACCAGCCCGTAGCCGCGTTTCGCCAGCCGGACCGCCCAGTCCGGCGGCGCCATCGGCACGCCCTGCGTCGCCGGGTCGTCGCCGACGACGGGCAGGCCGGCGAAGTCGGACGGCTCGTGGATGCTGGCGATGACCGTCTCCATCGGCACCTCGAGCCGGTCCGCCAGCTGCTGCAGCGCCGAGGACTTGCCGATGCCGGGCTCGCCCCACAGCAGCACCGGCAGGTTGGCGGACACGGCGAGGGCGAGCGCCTCCAGCTGCGTGTTGTCGCGGCGCTCCACGCGCGTGGAGCGGGTCGCGGCGAGCAGCTCGTCGGCCGCGGCGAGCAGGGTCAGCGCCGTGGGTTCTGCGGTCATGCGCGACACGGTAGCCGCCGGGTACGACATTTCCCGACCGGATTCCCGAGGGAGGCGCGGCGTCAGCGAAGGGCCGACAGGAGCGCCGGCTCGGGCGGTCTCCCGGCCGCCTGCGCCAGCTCGAGGCAGCCGGCACCGGCGAACGTGACGGCCCGCACGTCCGCGCCCATCGTCACGAGCGTCCGCACGGCGGTGACCGTGCCGCCGTTGGCGACCGCGTACAGCAGCGGGGTGTGTCCGGCGCCGTCGCGGGCCTCCAGGTCCAGCCCCGCGGCGAGCAGGTCCAGCAGCAGCTCCTCGACGTCGCGGTCCGGCCCGCCGGGCAGCGCCGCGGCCAGGTGCAGCAGCGTGCGCCGTGCGGGGTCACGCAGCCACGGGTCGCCGCCGGCCGCGAGCCACGCCGAGAGGGCGGGCGCGTCACCGTGCTGCGCCAGGCGTACCAGTACCGCCCGCCGCAACCGCAACGCCTTCGGCAACGCGGCCAGCGGGTCGTGCCAGCCGAGGTCCGCCGGGTCGGCGAGCTGCCAGGCCCCGTCGCGGCGCACCCGGACCGGCCCGGTGCCCGGCACCGGCGACGGCGGCATCGACCGCAGCCCCGGGAAGAGTGCCGCGCCGACGAGCGGGTGCAGCGCCGACGCCGGCAGCATCCCGAGCCGCACCAGGTCGACGTCGGCGGGCCGCTCGACCAGCGGCGCGGGCAGCGCGCGACCGGCGGTGCCGGGACCCACCATGCCGCCGGTCAGATCCAGCCGCCACACGCCACGGGCCGGGACCGCGCCGGCACCGTCGAGTCCGGCCAGCCGCCACGCGCCGGCCCAGTCCCCGGCGTCCTGCAGCGCGATGACGTGCTCGGTCAGGCCCCAGCGCGCCTCCGGCAGCCGGGCCCCGCCCGCGTCCAGGAACGGCACCCGCGACCCGGCGCCCGCGCCGCGCTCGCCGAGGGACCCGGTGTGCCGGCTGTCCCACTGTTCCCGGCTGTACCGCAGCGACCAGCGCGACAAGTCCGGCGGCGGGCCGTACCGCAGCGCCAGCCGACCGGGCCCGCGCCGCTGCACCCACAGCGCCCGGCCGGCCGCGGGTTCGCTGAGCACGGTGCCGGGCGCGGCCGGGTCCAGGTGCCAGCGCAGCAGGTCCGGCACGAGGTGCCGCAGGTCGTCCTCGACCCGCGCGGCGGTCCCGGCCCCGTCGGCGCGGGTGATCGCCGGCAGGTCGACCTCGACGTCCACGAGGGCCGCCGCGCACGCGCCACGCCAGTCACCGGCGAGCCGCCTCCGCGCCGCCGCCGTGATCATCCACGCGGGCACCGAGACCCGCCGCACCCACCGCGCCGCCGCCAGTTCACGCCGCCAGCTCACGCCGTCACCTCCGCTACGCTCCGGCGCCGCCGCGAGCCAGCACTGCGCCCATGGTTCGCGGCCCTCCGCTCCGCTCCCGGACCGCTCACGCCGCCCTCCGCTCCGCTCCCGGACCGCTCACGCCGCCCCCTCCGCTACGCTCCGGCGCCGCCGCGAGCCAGCACTGCGCCCATGGTTCGCGGCCCTCCGCTCCGCTCCCGGACCGCTCACGCCGCCCTCCGCTCCGCTCCCGGACCGCTCACGCCGTCACCTCCGCTACGCTCCAGCGCCGCCGCGAGCTCACGACGCCACAGCGGGCAGCCGCGCCTCGGTGGCCGTGGTCATGGCAGGTCGGCCGGGTCGGCGCCGAGGTCCAGCAGCGCCCGGACCGCCTCGGGCGTGCCGCCGGCCGTGACGGCGTGCCGCAGCGGCGTCAGTCCGGCCCGGTCGCGGGCCTGCGGGTTGAGCCCGGCGTGCCGCAGCCGCGCCACCACCGGCTCCGGCTCCGGCAGCCACGCGAGCAGGTGCAGCAGCGTGCGGCCGAGGTGGTCGCGCAGGTGCGGGTCCAGGCCGGCGTCCAGCCACGCGGCGAGCGCCGGGCCGTCTCCGTTGACGGCGTGCTCCACGACGTCGCGGCGGCGCAGCCGCAACGCCTTCGGGGTCCACCCCTCGGGGCCGCGCCACCCGGCCAGGGCCGCGAAGCACCCGCGCAGCGGTGCCCCGCCGAGCGCGCGCAGGGCCAGCTCCCGGCGGACCTCCTCGACCGTGTGGTGGCCGTCGCCGAGGATGTGCCACTCGCCCTGGCAGCGCACCCGTACCGGCGGCAGGTCAGGGACCGGGTCCGGCGGGCCGTCGAAGAGCCCGGCGAGGCCTGGGAAAAGGGCGTCGCCGACCAGCGGGTGCAGGTGCTCCAGCGGCAGCAGCCCGTGGCGGACGAGGTCGAAGTCCACCGGCCGTTCGGCGAGGACCACCGGCAGCTCGGGCGCCGGCGGCTGGCCGCTGCCGTGGAAGACCCGCAGGTCCGCGTCGACGGTCAGCCAGGTGCCGATGGTGGCGCCGAGCCGGACCCGGATCCGGTCGCGGCGGGCGGTGACGGCGGTCCGCACCCGGGCGAGGTCGAGGCGGGCGGCGCGCAGGTACGGCCCGATCCACGACCCCCGCCCGATCAGCTCCCGCAGCGGCCCGACGTCGAAGCCGGCCAGGCTCCACGCCGCCGCCCAGTCACCGGCGTCCTGGGCGGCGAGCACCCGTTCCAGGCCGGCCCACGCCGGCTCGGGCAGGGGGTCGCCGGTCGCGGTGAGGCCCGGCAGGTGCCCGTCGTACCCGCCGCAGCGGTCCAGCAGCGCACCGGCGTGCCGGCTGTCCCACCGCTCCCGGGCCCGCTCCAGGCCGTGCACCGCACCCAGCGGCCCGGCGGCGTCGAGCTCGGCGAACACCAGCTCCAGGCGCCGGCTGGGCGTACCGGGGTGCCGGGCCCGCACCTGCAGCGCCAGCCGCCCGTGTACGGCCAGCGGCACCGCACCCGGCACCAGCACCGGGTCGGGCTCGGGCCGCAGCAGGTGCCAGCGCAGCAGGTCCGGGGCGAGGTGGCGCAGGTCGTCCTCGACGGCCGCGGCGACCTCGGCGCCGTGCTGCCGCCGGATCAGGGCCGGGTCGAGGGCGACGTCGACGCCGGCCGCGTCGCAGGCGCCGCGCCAGTCCCCGGCGAGCCGGCGATCGGTGGCCCGCCCGATCATCCAGCGGGGCACCGAGCAGCGCCGCAGCCGCCGCCACGCGCGCAGCTGCCTGGTCGTCCGGGTGCCCGCGTTCACTCGCCGGGCGGCCGCAGGAACGCCAGCTCCGGCCGGCCGAAGCGCTCCAGGGTGTCGGCGAAGGACACGCCGTTGTCGTCGACGGTGTCCGGGTCGGCGCCGGCGTCCAGCAGCGCGCGGATGACGAGGACGGAGCCGGAGTCGTACACGGCGGTCTGCAGCGGGGTCATGCCGCGCCGGTCCCGGGCCTCCAGGTCCAGGCCGGCGGCGAGGAGCCGGTGCAGCAGCGCCAGGTCGTCCGGTCCGCCGGTCAGGCCGTTGAGGTGGTGCAGCAGGGTGCGGCCGTGCGGGTCGCGGGCGTGCGGGTCGACGCCGGCGTCGAGCAGCTCCAGCACGCCGGGCAGGTCGCCGTGCTGGGCCCGGAGCATGAGGTCGCGGCGCAGCTCGTGCAGGGCGCGGGGGAGCGTCGCGCCGGGTTCGCGCCAGGCGCGTTCGGCGGCGAGGCACCCGTACACCTGACCGCCGAGTGCGACGAGAGCCTCTTCGCGGCGACGTTCGTCGTCGTCGTGCGGGACCTCGAACCGCCCGCCGGTCATCCGCACGTGGTGCCACGCGCCGCCGCGGCAGCGCAGCCGGGCCTCGGGCGCCGGCGGTGGCGTGACCCGCGGCAGGAGCGGCTCGGCCTCGGGGAAGAACGCGGCGTGGACGAGCGGGTGCAGCGCGCCGACGGGCAGCACGCCGGCGCGGACGAGCTCGCCGTCGATCGGCCGCTGGTAGGGCGCCGGGTCGAGGTGCCAGTCGGCGTTGCGGTCGCGGTAGCCGGTCGCCACCCACTCACCGGTCAGCTGCGGGCCGTCGAAGCCGGTGAGCCGCACGATGTGGCTCCAGCCGAACGGCACCCCGACCTGCGCGTCGCCCGGGCCGGCGCCGGCGGCCTGCTTGCGGGCGGCGTCCACGACGGCGGCGTGCTCGCCGAGGAACCCGCGCCAGTGCTGCTGCAGGATCCGCTCGCCCCAGTGGTTGGGCGGCTGCGGCGGGTCGGCGACGTCGGCGCCGGCCGCCTGCCACGCCTCGCGGTGCCGCCCGGCGTCGTGCAGGGTCAGGATCCGCTCGGTGCGCCCCCACGCCCGCTCCGGCAGCGGGTTGCCGGCCGGGTCGAAGAACGGCAGGTGGGTCCAGCCGCAGCCGGCCAGCAGCGTGCCGGACGCGCGGGCATCCCACAGGTGCCGCCGGTCGCGGTAGTCGTGCAGGGCGTGGAACGGGCGGGGCCCCTCGTCCCACTCCCAGTCCTCCCACGCGTCCGGGTCGATCGGCTCGGCGGTGACGAACAGGCGCAGCCGCTGCGAGCCGAACCCGAGGCGGGTCCCGCCGACGTACAGCGCCGGCCCGCCGGGTGTACCGGCGAGGTGGAAGACCTGCCGCGGGTCGAGGTGGGTGTCGCCGCGGCCCGGTTTGCGGGGCAGGTGCCAGCGCAGCAGGTCGGGGGCGAAGTGCGCAAGGTCGTCCTCGAACGGCGCGAAGTCGCCGCGGGCCACGGCGGCGGCGTCCACGTCGACGTTCGCGGCGGCGCAGGCGGCCTGCCAGTCGCCGGCGAGGCGGGCCAGCGTCGCGGCCCGGATCATCGACGGCGGCGTCGCCCAGCGCCGGATCCGGCCCCAGTTGCCGGCGCCGGCGCGGGTCAGTGTCGTCACCGGTACACGCTCACGATCTCGCTGCCGGGTCCGGCGTCGGCCGGCGGGAGCAGCGCGCTGATGGCCCGTTTCACCCGGCGCGGCACGTCCGGGCCGAGCGCGAGACGGGTCAGGTCGGTGGAGGGCAGCGCCGCGAGCAGCGCCTTCGCGCCGCGGCCGCCGACGCCGGTGTGGCGCAGGTCGAGCCGGCGCAGGCGGGTGCCTGGCAGGGCCGCGGCGAGCAGCGCGGCGCCGTCGTCGCCGACCACGTTGTCGGCGGCGCCGAGCACCCGCAGCGACTGCGGCCGGCTCAGGTCGAGGCTGTCCAGCAGGTGCAGCTGGCCGGCGACGGCGGCGACGGTCGCGGGCGACAGGCCGTTGCCGCCGAGCCCGAGGGTGCTGCCGGGCGCGTGCAGCGCGTCGACGACGGGGGCGACGCCATCGTCGCCGAGCCGGTTCGCGGCGAGGAACAGCCCGCGCACCCCGGCCTCGCGCACCAGCCGGGCCAGCAGCGGGCCCGCGGACGGGCCGAGGCCGTTGCCGCCGAGGAACACCCGGGTCACCGGGGCGGGCCGGGCGGCGAGCGCGTCGACGAGCGTCTCCAGCCCGGCGGCCGTCAGCCCGGTGTTGACCAGGTCGACGGTGTCGATGGTGGTGTTGCGCCGCAGCGTCGCGGCGAGCGCGGCCACGCCCTCGTCGCCGAGCGGGTTGCGTTTCAGCCACAGCGCCCGCACCCGGTCGTCGGCGGTGAGCCGCTCGAACAGCGGTGCCGCGCCGGCCGCGTCGATGGCGTTGCAGCCGAGGTACAGCGTCTCGACCCGGTGCCCGTGCGGCAGCCCGGACGCGAGCGCGGCGGTGCCGGTGGCGCCGAGGCCGTTGGTGCCCAGCAGCAGGTGCACCGCGTGCGGGGAGCCGACGACCCGGTCCAGGACCTGGGTGACGCCGGCCGGCCCGAGTCCCTGCTTGCACAGGTCGACCCGGCCGTCGGGCTGCAGCGTGCCGAGCGGGAACCGTTCGGTGCCGCGCACCGGCTCGGGGTCGGTGAGCCGCCGCAGCAGCGGCGCCAGGTCGGCGAGGTCGGCCTGCGCGACGGCCGGCACCGCCAGGACCGGGCACGCGATCCCGGGGCTGTCGAGGTTGTCGTCTACCACTGCACCACCTGGTAGTCCTTCAGGAAGACGCCGGAGATCCGGTCGCCGTGCACGCCGCGCACGATCGGGTCGTACACCCTGGCGGCGCCGTCGACCACGTCGAGGGGCACCCGGAAGCCGGCCTCGTGGAAGGCCTCCTTCGTGCCCTGCGGCCGCTCGTCGGTGACCCAGCCGGTGTCGACGCTGGTGACGTGGATGCCGTCGCGGGCGTAGTCCTCGGCGATGGTCCGGGTCAGCATGTTCAGGCCGGCCTTGGCCATGTTCGTGTGCGGGTGCCGGCTCGTCTTGTTGCGCCGGCTGAAGCTGCCTTCCATGGCCGACACGTTCACCACGTACCGGTCGGGGTGCGGCGAGGCGAGCATCAGCGGGCGCAGCCGGGCGGTGAGCAGGAACGGCACGAACGCGTTGACGACCTGCACCTCCATCCACTCCCGAGGGGTGACCTCGTGCAGGTGCAGCACCCAGCTGTTGACGGGGCGCAGGTCGAGCGGCTCGCCGGTCTCGTCGACCATGCCGAGCGGGAAGTAGTCCACTGTGGAGCGCAGGGCCGGCACCTGGGTGGCGGGGACCACCGGCACCGGCGCCGGCAGGGCGTGCTGCTCGGCGGCGCGCAGGGCGCGGTGGTACTCGTACGGCCGGGAGATCGTCTGCGCCGCGTTGTTGACGAGGATGTCGAGGTGGCCCCAGCGCTCGGTGACCGCGTCGACGAGGCCGACGACCGCGGGCAGGTCCAGGAAGTCCACGCCGTGCACCCGCAGCCGGTCCTGCCAGTCGGTGAAGTCGGCCTCGGCGGCGAAGCGGCGGGCGGCGTCGTGCGGGAAGCGGGTCGTGACGATGACGTCGGCGCCGTCGCGCAGCAGCTTCAGTGCGGTCTGGTAGCCGATCTTGATCCGGCCGCCGGTGACGAGCGCGCGCCGGCCGCGCAGGTCGCAGCGGGCGGTGCGGCGGGCCGTGTTGCCGGTCGAGCACGGCTGGCACATGAGCGGATACGCGCGGTTGACGGTGCGGTAGTGCTTCTTGCACACGTAGCAGCGCCGGGCCCGCAGCAGCCTGGCGTCCTGCGCCGGTTCGTCCTGCGGCGGTCCGTCCTTGCCGGCGCCGGTCAGCAGCCGCAGGTCGTGCGCGCCGGCCGCGGTGCGTCTGGCCGTCTTCTGCAGCTTCTTGCGGCTCTTGTACACGCTGACGACCGCCTCGCGCACCTGCTGCGCCGACGGGTCGTCGTCGTCCGCGCCGTTGAGCGCGGCGAGCACACGCAGGCAGGCCGCGACGTCGGAGGGGTCCAGACGATGCACCGGCAGAGCCTAGCCCCTGCGCGCAAGCCCGCGTCCGTGGACCGTGCGGCGGCGTTCGTCGGTGGACCGGCCGGAATCGAACCGGCGTCCTCCGCTCTGGCAAAGCGGTGCGTCGACCTCTGCGCTACGGCCCACCGCGGTGCAGCATAGCCGCACGGTGCATGAGGGCAGAGCCGGTCGGAATCGAACCGACGTCCTCCAGCGTGCTGTGCCGGCGCGACGACCTCTGCGCTACGACCCTGCCGGCGGGTAGCTTAGTACCCTCGTGCGAGGTTGGTAGAGCTGGTGCAGCACGAAGGTGTTGCCGTCGGGGTCGGAGAAGCTCGTGACCCGCGAGAACGGCCCTTCCTCGATCGGCCCGTCGAAGACGATGCCGCGCTCGGAGAGCTCCTCGTAGGTCTTCTCGATGTCGTCGGTGTCCAGCACGATGCCGCGCAGCGAGCCCGCCGGCATCGTCTCGAACCAGGTGACGAGCGTGAACGCGGTCTGGCCGTGCTTGGGCGCCACCTCGACCCACCGGCGGTCGCCGGTGTCGTTGTCGCTGACCAGCTCCCACTCCAGTGCGTTGACGTAGAAGTCGCGTGCCCGGTCCTGGTCGCTCACCGGGATGGACACGATCTGCACGTGATCGATCGGCATGCCTTGCAGGGTACCGCCGGGAGTGTCCGTCTCGTGGCGAATTGCACCTGCTACAGCAGGACCCATTCGGTGTGCACGGCGGTGCCGTCGACGGGCTCGCACCGCAGCCGGACCGACCCCGCCGCGACCCCCTGGAACCGGAACCGGCCCTCGTCGTCGACGTCGGTCTCGTGGCTGCCGCCGGGGGACTCCAGCACCACCCTGGCCGGCACCGGCGGGGACACCTCACCGACCACCTCGACCGCGCCCTCGCGCATGGTGGCCTGCACGTCGATCGTCAGCGAGCCGCCGAAGAACGACAACAGCCGGGGCGAGCCGCCGCCGCGGACCGCGACGAGCCGCTGTGCGGCGGAGTCGGCGGTGAGCTCGGCCAGGGCCGCGTCCGGATCGCGCCAGGCGATGCTGGCCCGCGCGGCGGACAGGACGGCCTCCGGCACCGGGTCGCGCCGGCCCGCGATGTCGCGCAATGCCCTCAGCACCTCTTCCTCCCCGATCATCGGGTCGGCCCAGCCCAGAACGTCATGTCGAACCCAATCTGCGTCGCAGCGTGCCGAGGCAGCGCTGCCGGGTCGGTCCGATGCTGCCGACCGGCACGTCGAGCGCCGCCGACACCTCGGCGTAGCTCGGCGGGGGATCGGCGATGAGCACCCGCAGCAGCTGCTGGCAGGGGCCCGACAGTGCGCGGAACTCGTGCCACAGCGCCGCGTCGCGCTCGTCGCGCAGGACACCGGCGTCGAGCTCCTCGTCGTCGTCGGCCAGGACCCCGCCGAGGATGCCGACGAAGTCGGTGGCCGCGCCCGCCGGCACGTCGCGCCCGCCACGGCGCAGCAGGGCCAGGGCCTCCCGCCGGGCGGTGGTGGCGAGCCACGAGCCGAGCTTGTCCGGGTCGCGGACGTCGGCGATGTGCTCGACCAGCCGCAGCCAGGTCGCCTGGCTCACGTCGGAGGCGTCGGACTGGCCGAGCTGGAAGCTGCGTGCGACCGACCAGACAAGGTTGGCGTATCTGTCCACGATGGACTCCCAAGCCTTCTGGTCGCCGGCGGCGGCCGCCCTCAGGACCGCGGCGTTTTCAGGCTCAGCCATGGTCTCGAAGGCTATCACCGCTGCCCCCGGGTGACGGGATGCGGCGACCTGCGTGCCGCACCCCGTCACCCTCCTCCCCCTGGTGTGGCTGCGCTGCTGGGTGCCGGGCCGGCGCGGGCGCATGATGATCACGCCAGCCCCGCGTAGCGGCCGTACCGCCGGGACGCCCCGGCGATGACCGCCTCCGCCGCCAGCCGGGCCGAACCGGCCCCGGGCAGCGCGTCGGCGATCGCCGCGGCGACGAACGGCGCCGCGAACGACGTGCCGCTCCACGTCGCCCAGCCGTCCTCGAACCCGTCGTGGTGCACGAACGTGCTGGTGACCTCGGCGCCCGGCGCCGCGAGTGTGATCCACGTGCCGGTGTTGCTCCAGTCGCTGATCCGCCAGCCGTCGTGTGCCGCGACGGCGATGATGCGCCGCCGCCACGGCACGTTGGTGCCGGCGTACGCGGCCGGCCAGAACGGCCGGTCGTGCTGACCGTCGTTGCCGGCCGCGGCGACCACCACCCGGTCGCCGCTGCCCAGCAGCCGGGCCAGTGCCGTGGTCAGCAGCGGTGGCGGCCGGTCGTCGAGCGTGTAACCGCCCAGCGACAGGTTGATGATCTGATGGTCGTACGCCTGCCCGAGACCGGCGACCAGGTCGCTCTCACGGCAGACCCCGAACGTGTCGACGATCCTCATCACCCTTGGCCGCACCCGCTCCGACCTGGCCAGCAGCACCCCGGCGACGAAGTTGGCGTGCCCGACGTCGCCGCCGCGGATCCCCTCCTCGTCGACGCCGGCGTCCAGGCCCGATCCGAAGTCGTCGGCGACATACCGGTCCTTGGGCAGCGGGCTGTCCAGCCATACCCCGGTGTCCAGCACGAGCACCTCGACCTCCGGCACCTCACGGTCACGGACCGTGAGCCGCCCCGGCGCCGCCGGCCGCGGCGGCCCGTAGGGCCCCGCGTGCTCGAACGGCGTCGACACGAACACGTGATTCGGCCCGGCGGCCACCCTGGTCTCACCGGCCGCCTCGGCCTGGACGCGCACCCGCCTCGCGGCGCGCGCGACGTCCAGGCCGGGCAGCCGCACCCGCCGGAACCCGTCCGGGACATCCCCCTCCTCCACGATGTCCCGGGCGGTGAAGCCCTGCTCCGCGAACGCCTGACAGGCGGTGGCGAAGTGGTCGTCGAGCACCAGCAGCTCGTCGGCGGCGAAGCGCACCGGCGTGCCGTCGGCGCGGTCCTCGCGACGCACCCACCTCAGCCCGGCGAGCCGGCGGGCGCGTCGCGACCGCCACTGCTCCGCACGGGCGTCCGCTGGTGCCATGGCTCCTCCTCACGTGGTCTGCAAAGAAGAGGCGGGCCGTCGGCTTCCTGATACAAAAACCTTGCCGAGGTCGTCCCCCGCTGTTTTCTGTCGTACGCGGGCGGCATGATGATGCCCGTGGCGAGCATCGACCAGCAGACCGTGACCCGTGAGATCACCGTGCTCGAAGTGACCGTCGCCGGCGCGGCCGGCGAGGTGCGGTCGCTGGTGCGGCCCGACGACACCGTGACCATCGGCCGCGACGCCGCCAACGACCTGGTGGTCGAGGGGACGTTGATCTCCCGGCGGCACGCCGAGGTGATCTGGAACGACGACGGGTGGTTCCTGCGCGACCTCGGCAGCCGCAACGGCACGTATGTCGACGGGGAGAAGGCCGCGTTCGTCGCCGCCGTCGACGGGGGAGCGGTGCACCTCGGCGCCGCCGACGGCCCCGCCGTCCGGTTCAAGGTCGTCACGATCACCGAGGAGGTGCCGCGGCAGCCGGCGCCCCCGGCCGCGCCGCCGCCGGCACCGAGGGAGGCCGCGCTGTACACCGCGGGCGCGCTGATCCGGATCGGCCGCGCCCCCGACAACGACATCGTGCTCACCGACCTGCGCATCTCCGGCCACCACGCCGAGCTGCGCCGCAGCCCGACCGGCTACGAGGTGGTCGACCTCGGCAGCCGCAACGGCACGTTCCACAACGGCCAGCAGGTCACCCGCCAGGCCCTGCAGCCCGGCGACATGATCTCGATCGGCCGGCACGAGTTCATCTTCGACGGGATGCGGCTGCACCAGTTCGAGGACGCCGGCCCGTCCTCCCTCATCGCCGACGACCTCACCGTGCGGATCAACGACGCGATCCTGCTCGACGACGTCAGCTTCGCCCTGACCGAGGGCAGCCTGCTGGCCGTCATCGGGCCCTCCGGCTGCGGCAAGTCGACCCTCGTCAAGGCCGTCGCCGGGCTGCGCCCCGCCAGCCAGGGCACGGTGCGTTACGACGGCCGCGACCTCTACGCCGACTATGCCGAGCTGCGCTACCGCATCGGCATGGTCCCGCAGGACGACGTGCTGCACCGCCAGCTCACCGTGCGCCGGGCACTGCGCTTCGCCGCCGCGCTGCGCTTCGCCGACGACGTGCCGCGCACGGAGCGCCGGGTCCGCGTCGCCGAGGTGCTGCGCACGCTCAACCTCACCGAGCGCGCCAAGATGCGCATCGACAAGCTGTCCGGCGGCCAGCGCAAGCGGGTCTCGGTCGCCCTGGAGCTGCTCACCGAGCCGTCGCTGCTGTTCCTCGACGAGCCGACCTCCGGGCTGGACCCCGCCCTGGACAAGGAGGTCATGGAGGAGCTGCGCGAGCTCGCCGACAAGGGCCGCACCGTGGCCGTCGTGACCCACAACGTGATGCACCTCGACCTGTGCGACCGGGTCCTCGTCCTCACCGTCGGCGGGCGGATGGGCTACTTCGGCCCGCCCGGCGAGCTGCTGTCCTTCTTCGGCGCCGAGGACTACGCCGAGGTGTTCCGCGAGGTGACCACCAACGCGGAGCACTGGCACCGGGCGTACCGCAGCTCGGAGCTGTACACGCGGTATGTGACGGCGCAGATCGCCGAGGCGCCGCTGCCGAAGCCGGCCGCGGTGGAGCGGGTCACGGTCCCGATGCCGCGCGACCCGGCCGCCCCCGCCCCCGCGGCTCCGGCGACCACGGTGCTGCCGGCGGGCGGTGCGGCGGTGCCGGAGTCCGACACCGCCGAGCAGTCGATGCCGGCGCGTCCGGCCGCGGCGGCCACACCGGCCTCCGCCGGCGCAGCGGCCCCGGCAGGCGCAGCGGCACCCGGCCCCGAGGGCGACGGCGGCGGCAGGCCGGCGCGTGCCGTCGGGCGGGCGCGGGTCAAGCTGGGCGGGGCGTCGCTGCGCAGCCGGGCGCTGCACCCGGCGGCGCCGATCCGGCAGTTCCTCACCCTGTGCCTGCGCATGTTCTGGGTCATCGGCGCCGACCGGGGGCTGGCCCTGTTCACCGTCGGCCTGCCGCTCGCCCTCGCCCTGCTCACCCGCACCGTCCCCGGCGAGAACGGCCTGGCGCCGGGACTGACGAAGTACAGCCTGGAGGCCCAGCGGCTGCTCGTCGTGCTCGCCGTCGGCGCCGCGTTCCTCGGCACCGCCGCCGCGATCCGCGAGATCGTCAACGAGGCCACCATCTACAAGCGCGAGCGCGCCGTCGGCCTGTCCGCCGGCGCCTACCTGGCCTCGAAGGTCTTCGTCTTCTCGATCATCATCCTGGCGCAGACGGCCCTGTTCACCTGGCTGGCCCTGCTGGGCAAGAACCCGCCGAAGAACCCCCTGATCTTCCAGGAGCACTGGCTGATCGAGATCAGCATCCCGGTGGCCCTGGTCGCCCTTGCCTCGATGGCCTTCGGCCTGCTCGTCAGCGCCCTGGCCAAGACCACCGAGCAGACCACCCCCGTCCTCGTCGTGGTCGTGATGGCCCAGCTCGTCCTGTCCGGCGGCCTGTTCGAGCTGGAGGGCCAGAAGGTCCTGCAGCAGATCGCCTGGCTCTTCCCGACCCGCTGGGGGCTGGCCGCCGGCGCCTCCACCGTCGACCTGCAGGCGATGATCCCGTTCAAGGACACCCTCTGGGAGCACACCACCGGCGCCTGGTGGCGCTCCGTGCTCATCCTGGTGCTGCAGATCGCCGTCCTGATCGGCCTCGCCCGCCTGGCCCTGCGCCGCCTGGAGCCGGGCCGCCAGTAACACCCCGCACGCACGGGACTTCCCGGCCGGCCCCCTCGGCCGGACTCTCAGCCCCGACGCCGCCCGGCTGGCTGTTCGGGTGGGTTGTTCGGGTGGGTTGTTCGGGTGGCGTGGCCGCCTGCGGTGTTCGCAGTGGCGTGGCTCGCTTGGGGTGTTCGGGTCGGGGCGGCGGGCCGGGGCGGCGGGTCGGGGCGGCGGGCCGGTCCCGCCCGGGCTGGGTTCTTCGGACTGGTCCCGTCCGGACCGGGTTTGTTCGGGGTGGCGTCCCGCGGCGCGGCTCGGCACGCCGACGGCTTACACGACATGCACTCCTGCTGTGACCACGAACGTTCACGGGGTCGTGGCCACAACGGCGCTGTTCTCCTTCGCGGTCGCCAGCTGCGACCTGCGCCCGTCCACGGGGTACGTGCCATGGTGGTAGCGGACCGGCAACCACCCACCGCCACCGCCACGGCGATCGCACCGACTCGTCACCCGCCGTACGGCGCTTCGCCGCCGCGAACCACGCATCGGCAGGCCGGCGTGGCACCCGCCGTTCCGCCGCCCGGTCCACCATGGCGCTCCAGGTCGCCGCCCGGTCCACCGTGGTGATCGAAGTCGCGTCGTGGCCGTCCAGGCGACCACGACACGACTTCGATCAACCGGGCAAGATCACACGTGAGCCGGCGGTCCCCGACATCCGTGCTGGTCGGCCCGGGGTGATCGGCGGGCGTGGGGGCGGCAGTAGCGTGGAGGTCATGTCTGATGCGATCCGCGCCGAAACGGTGTACGTCGGGGACGAGAAGATCCAGGCGTACCAGGCCCGGCCGCTGGACGCATGGCGGGACGGCGCGCTGCTTCCCGGGGTGGTCGTGATCCACCACCTGCCGGGGTACGACGACGCGACGAAGGAGATGGTGCGCCGGTTCGCGGTCAACGGCTACCTCGCGATCTGCCCGAACCTGTTCTGGCGGGAGGCGCCGGGCGCGTCCCCCGACGACGCGTCGGCGTTCGTGCGAGGGCAGGGTGGCATCCCCGACGAGCAGATCATCGGTGACGTGCGGATCGCCGCGGACGCGTTGCGGGCGCTGGACGGGCACAACGGCAAGGTGGGGGTCATCGGGTACTGCTCCGGCGGGCGGCAGGCGCTGCTCGTGGCGACCGCGCTGCCGCTGGACGCGGCCGTCGACTGTTACGGAGCCTTCGCGCTGGAGCCGCCGCCGGCGGCGAGCGGGCTGAAGATGACCTCGATCAAGGACCGGCTCGGTGATCTGGGGTGCCCGGTGCTGGGGCTGTTCGGCGACGACGACAAGAACCCGGCGCCCGCCGAGGTGGACCGGCTGGCGGCCATCCTCGCCGAGCACGGCAAGCAGTTCGAGCGGCACAGTTACGAGGGCGCCGGGCACGGCTTCTTCGCCACCGACCGGCCCGGGTACCGGCCCCAGGCGGCCGTCGACGGGTGGCGGCGCGTTTTCGCGTTCTTCGACCGGCACCTCGGCGGCAAGCGACTGGAGGTCTGAGCATGTGCACGTACGACACCGAGACCGTCGACATCGAGGGCAGCGCCAAGGGCCCGGCCGGCTGGTTCGCGGTGACCCGGGCCGCGGTCTACGTCGACCACCCGCATCACGCACCGTTCGGGCACACCCTGAACATCGACTTCGCCGACCCGGCGCAGGGGCCGGCGGCGCGGGTCGCGGTCGAGCTGACCGAGGAGGCGGCGCGGGCGCTCATGGCCGCGATCGAGGCCGCCCTGGACAATGCCCCGGCAGGCCTGGCCAGCGCGAGCGCCGCGGTGTAAGCATCGAGGGATGGGCGCATATCGCGACACGTACGAGCGCAGCCTCACCGACCCGGACCGGTTCTGGCGGGACGCCGCCGCCGCGGTCGACTGGACGCGCATGCCGATGCGGGTGCTGGACGGCGACCGCCCGCCGTTCTACCGCTGGTTCCCCGACGCGGAGCTCAACACCTGCCACAACGCCGTGGACCGGCACGTCGCCGCCGGGCGCGGGGAGGACACCGCGCTCATCTACGACAGCCCGGTGACGGGGACGCTGCGCACGTACACCTTCCGGCGGCTGCGTGACGAGGTCGCCCGGTGCGCGGGGGCGCTGCGCCGGCTCGGCGTCGAGCGGGGCGACCGGGTCGTCGTCTACATGGCGATGGTGCCGGAGGCGGTCATCACGATGCTCGCGTGCGCCAGGCTCGGCGCCGTGCACTCCGTCGTGTTCGGCGGCTTCGGGCCCAAGGAACTCGCCGCCCGCATCGACGACGCCCGGCCGAAGGTGGTCGTGGCGACGTCGTGCGGGATCGAGGGCAGCCGCGTCGTGGCGTACAAGCCGCTGCTGGACGCCGCGCTCGCCGAGGCCGCGCACCGGCCCGCGCACCGGGTGATCCTGCAGCGCGAGCAGGCACCCGGCGAGCTCAAGCCCGGCGACCTGACCTGGGACGACGCGCTGGACGGCGCTGCGGATGCCGCCTGTGTACCGGTGGCGGCCACCGACCCGCTGTACATCCTGTACACGTCCGGCACGACGGGCCGGCCGAAGGGCGTCGTGCGTGACAACGGTGGTCACGCGGTCGCACTGACCTGGTCCATGGCCAACGTGTACGCGACCGGGGCCGGCGACGTGTTCTGGGCGGCGTCCGACGTCGGGTGGGTCGTCGGCCACTCGTACATCGTCTACGGGCCGCTGCTGGCCGGCGCCACCACCGTGTTGTACGAGGGCAAGCCCGTCGGCACTCCGGACGCCGGGGCGTTCTTCCGGGTGGTCGAGCAGCACGGGGTGACCGCGCTGTTCACGGCGCCGACCGCGATCCGCGCGATCCGCAAGGAGGACCCGGAGGGCCGGCTCGCCGCGCGGTACGACACGCACACGCTCAGGACGCTGTTCCTCGCCGGTGAGCGGCTCGACCCGCAGACGTACGAGTGGGCCGGGCAGACCCTCGGTGTGCCGGTCGTGGACCACTGGTGGCAGACCGAGACCGGCTGGCCCGTCGCGGCGAACCTGCGCGGCCTGGAGCCGATGCCGACGAAGGCGGGCTCGCCGTCGGTGCCGGTGCCCGGGTTCGACGTGCGGGTCCTGCTGCCCGACGGCACGCCCGCCCCGCCCGGCGTCGACGGCGCGATCGTCATCGCCCTGCCGCTGCCGCCCGGCTGCCTGCCGACCCTGTGGCAGGACGACGAGCGGTTCGTCGCGTCGTACCTGTCGGCGTTCCCCGGCACGTACCTGACGGGTGACGGCGGACGGTTCGACGAGGACGGCTACCTGTACGTGATGGGCCGCACCGACGACGTCATCAACGTCGCCGGGCACCGGCTGTCCACGGGCGCCATGGAGGAGGTGCTCGCCGCCCACCCGGCCGTCGCCGAGTGCGCCGTGATCGGCGTCGACGACGAGCTCAAGGGGCAGGTGCCGCGCGGGTTCGTGGTGCTGAAGGCGGGTGTGGACACCGCCCCTGACGTCGTGGAGCAGGAGCTCGTCGCGCTGGTGCGGCAGCGCATCGGCGCCGTCGCGGCGCTGCGCACGGTACGGGTCGTGCCGGCGCTGCCGAAGACCCGCTCCGGCAAGATCCTGCGCGGCACCATGCGCGGCATCGCCGGCGGCGGCGACCCGGCGGTCCCGTCCACGATCGAGGACGCCTCGGTCCTGGACACCCTGCGACCGATCCTGCGGGCGGAGCCCTGACCGGCGCCGACCACGCTGTCAGCGAACACGCTCACAGCGAACCGGGGGTCCTTTTCCGGGGTGCGGCCAATACGGTCGGACAAAGCCCCGGAAAGGACGCCGCTCATGGACGACACGCAGATCCCCTTCGACAGCGCCGTCTTCGACCGACTGCTCGCCAAGCGCATCATCGTGCTCGGCAGCGAGGTCAACGACGAGAGCGCCAACCGCATCTGCGCGCAGCTGATCCTGCTCGCCGCCGAGGACCACGAGAAGGAAATCAGCTTCTGGATCAACTCCCCGGGCGGCGTCATCAGCGCCGGCCTGGCCATCTACGACACGATGCGGTTCGTGCCCAACGACGTGTCGACGGTCGTGATGGGCATGGCCGCGTCCATGGGGCAGTTCCTGCTCAGCGCCGGCACCCCCGGCAAGCGTTACGCCCTGCCGCACTCCCGGGTGATGATGCACCAGCCGTCCGGCGGCATCGGCGGCACCGCGTCGGACATCGCGATCCAGGCCGAGCAGATGCTGTTCACGAAGCAGACCATGCAGCGGCTCATCGCCGAGCACACCGGCCAGACGTATGAGCAGATCGAGGCCGACTCCGACCGGGACCGCTGGTTCACCGCGCAGGAGGCCGTCGACTACGGGTTCGTCGACCGGGTCGTCGCCGGCGCCGAGCAGCTGGCCGTCTCCTGACGCTTCCGCAAGCCTGAGCGCGCGTTAGGCTGCCGGGCGTGAGCATCGAACGTGAGGTCGCGCCCGAGCGGGTCGGTTTCGACGGCAAGCGCCTGGCCGGCCTGGACGCACACTTCGCCCGTTACGTCGAGGACGGCCGGCTCGCCGGCTGGCAGCTCGTCGTCAGCCGCGACGGCCGGGTCGCGCACGCCTCGACCTGCGGCATGCGCGACCTGGAGGCCGGTCTGCCGGTCGAGCCCGACACCCTGTGGCGGATCTACTCGATGACGAAGCCGGTGACCTCGGTCGCGGCGATGATGCTCTGGGAGGAGGGCCGGTTCGAGCTGACCGACCCGATCAGCCGGTGGCTGCCCGAGTTCGCCGCGCCGCAGGTGTACGACCGCGGCTCCGCCGGACAGCCGTTCACCGTGCCGGCGGCCGAGCCGATCAGGGTGTGGCACCTGCTCACGCACACATCGGGCCTCACGTACGGGTTCCTGCAGACCTCCGTCGTGGACGCGCTGTACCGCAAGGCCGGCTACGACATCTACCCGAAGGCGGGCGCCGACCTGGCCCAGGCGTGCCGTGACTGGGCGGCGCTGCCGCTGCTCTTCCAGCCCGGCCGCGGCTGGGGCTACGGGGTGTCCACCGACGTCCTCGGCCGGCTCGTCGAGGTGGTGTCCGGGCAGACGCTCGGCGAGTTCTTCCGCACCAGGATCTTCGAGCCGCTCGGCATGAGCGACACCCGCTGGTGGGTCGACCCGGCCGGCGACGAGGCGAAGCGGCTCGCCGCCCTCTACGTGCCGAGCCCCGCGGGCGGCGCGGCGACCCGGTTCGACCCGATCGGGCAGCACGCGCTGCAGGAGCCCGGGCTGCAGTCCGGCGGCGGCGGGCTCATCTCCACCGCCGCGGACTACCACCGGTTCACGGCGATGCTGCTGCGCGGCGGCACCACCGGCGACAGCGCGGGGGAGCGGCTGCTGAGCAGCCGGACGGTGCGCTTCATGACCCGCAACCACCTGCCCGGCGGCGTCGACCTGGACCGGCTGCAGACCGGCGGGTTCGCCGAGACCACGTTCGAGGGGGTCGGCTTCGGGCTCGGCTTCGCCGTGGTCCGCGACCCGGTGCCGGCCCGCACGCCGAGCACGCCCGGCACGTACTACTGGGGCGGCGCGGCCAGCACCGCCTTCTGGGTCGACCCCGCCGAGCGGCTCACCGTCGCGTTCTACACGCAGCTGCTGCCGTCCAGCACCCACCCGATCCGCCCGCAGCTGCGCCAGCTGATCTACTCGGCGCTGACCGACTGAACCCGCCGCCGGCCCGAGGCCGCCGGCCCGAGCCCGCCGGCTGATGCCTGTCCAGCGAGCCCGCCAGCCGGGCCCGTCAGCGGCTGAGCCGGGCTGCCGGCCTCACCCGCGCGCGGCCCCAGCGGTCACCGGCCCCGCCGACCGGACCACCATGAGATCGAAGTCGCGGCCCGCCGACGGCGGCCACGGCCCTGCTCACGCGACCCTGTGGTGATCGAAGTCGCGTCCCGGCCGTCCGGATGACCACCGCACGACTTCGATCAAGCGGGCAAGATTGCCGGTCGAGCCCGTTGCCGGTCGAGCCCGTTGCCGGTCGAGCCCGTTGCCGGCCGAGCCCGTTGCCGGCCGAGCCCGTTGCCGGTCGAGCCCGTTGCCGGTCGAGCCCGTTGCCGGTCGAGCCCGGCCGCGACGGCTCAGCGGCTCAGCGGCCGAAGGCCAAATTCCCGCCGCCGGTCACCACGTGCACCTTGTGCAGCGAGGCGGCCTCGGACTTCACGGTGCCGGACTGCTGGCCGCCGTCGAGCTCCACGTCGAGGGCGTAGCCGTCCGCGGTGAGCTTCAGCTGCACGTCGCCGCCGCCGCTGTCCAAGTCGATGCGGTCCGGGGCCTGCGTCACGGCGAGCTCGACGGTGCCGCCGCCGGTGCGGGCGGTCAGCTCCGGCGGGGCGAGGCCGTCGCCCTTCAGGGCGCCGCCGTCGGAGGACACGTCGATGATGCCGGTCAGCCCCGACAGCGTGATCGCGCCGCCGGCACTGTCCAGGCGCACGCTCAGCGTCGACGGGATCTCCACCGTGTACGCGATCGAGCAGTCGCCGCTCGCGCAGCCGGTCGAGGCCAGCAGCAGCTCGCCGCCCTCGACGCTCTGCTTGCGGCCCGGCTTGTCGGCCTTGAACGTGGAGACCTCGGTCACCTTGATCGTGGTGGTGGTGCCGGCCTTCAGGGTGATCGCGCCGCCGGCACTGTCGATGTCGACGACGCTGACGTCGTCCTTGACCTCGAACGTGTTGGTGGCGGTCTGTTCCGCGCCGGGCTTGCCGCCGGTGCCCGCGCCCGGCGAGGGGGTCGAGCCGCCGCAGCCGGCGAGGGCCGGCGGTGCCGCGAGGGCCAGCAGGGCGGCGAGCGTCATGATCCGCGGTGACTTCACGCAGGCCAGCTTCGCACGCCCCGCCGGTCACCCTCGGCGAGGGTGGTCACGGCGCTGTTTGCGCTGGTGGGGTGCGGGTACACAGTGCCTGTCAAGACCCGCCAGTGAGGAGACCCGATGTCCACTGACGCCATTGTCGTGCTGAAGGAAGACCACAAGAACGTCAAGCGGCTGTTCAAGGAGTTCCAGGCGGCCGAGGACGGCCCGGCGGCGAAGAAGGCGCGGATCGTCAAGCAGATCCTGTCGGAGCTGACCGTGCACACGTACCTCGAGAACGAGGTCATGTACCCGGAGGTCCGCCGCCTCCTGCCGGACCTCGACGACGACATCCTCGAGTCGTACGAGGAGCACCACGTCGCCGACGTGCTGTGCATGGAACTGGCCACGATGACCCCGGACGACGAGCACTTCGACGCGAAGGTCACCGTCCTCATCGAGAGTGTCACGCACCACATCGACGAGGAGGAGCAGGAGTGGTTCCCGAAGGTCCGCGAGAGCCTCGGTCGTAACCAGCTGCAGGAGATCGGCGCGCGGATGCAGCAGCTGCGTCCCGATGCCCCGACGACCCCCAGCGAGCCGAAGGCGCTGAAGAAGGCGCTCGACGCGATGCGTGCCTGAGACCCGCCGGCACACTCGGATGCCGTGCGGGCACCAATGGGCCGGGCGGGGTCGTCCGACCGAAGGAGACGCCGGGGGCGGGGTGTGCCGGTACCGTCGGAACCGATGAACGCCGTGGTGCTTGCTTTGCACGGGTTGCTCGTGGAAGGGACCGTCGAGACCGTCGAACCGGTCCTCGCCGGCTGTCTCGTCGCGGCGCAGCCGCGCCTGATCCTGGACGTCTCCCAGGTGACGGTGTGCGACACCGCCGGCGCGGCCCTGCTCGTGCGGGTCGCCGAACTGGCCTGGCAGCGGGGCGGGGAGCTGCGGCTCGCCGCCCCGTCGCCCGCCATCCGCTCGTGGGCGCAGGTCGCCGCCGGGATGGACGGCATCGCCGCCTTCGCCACCGTCGAGGGCGCGGTCGAGGCCGACCCGCGGGACCTGCTCACCGGCGCGGGCGCGGCAGGGCAGGGCGCGCCCGCGCCGGCGGCGGCGTGCGTCGAGGAGCCCGTTCACCCGCAGCGCCGCCGCCCGCGCTGGCGGGTCAACCCTTCGGCCCGCGGACGATCACGCCGAGGTCCCGCATCACCGCGTCGGTGAGGCCCGGCAGCTGCGCCGGCTCGATCGTCACGCCGCGCAGGCTGCTCACGCCGCTGACCTCCGACAGCTGGTTGCCGCGCAGGTCGGCGCCGCGCAGGTCGCAGCTCTCGAAGGACATCTGCCGCAGCCGGCACCCGGACATCGCCGCGTGCGGCAGGACACAGTCGCGGAAGACGGTGTTGACCAGGACACACCCGACGAATCCGGTCGGGCCGGTCGTGGTGATGTCGTCGAGGGCCGCGGCATCCAGCCGGCACCCCTCGAACAGCACGTCGCCGAGGCGGGATTCGGCCAGGTGGGCCCAGGTGAGCTTGCAGTTGACGAAGTGGACCCGCTCGAAGGTCAGCCCGGTCAGCCGGGCCGCGGTGAAGTCGACCTTCTCGAAGCGGCAGCCGGTGACCGTCACGTCCTCCCACACGACCCCGTTGAGGTCGAGGTTCTCCAGGTGGGAGCGGCGCAGCCGGGCGTCGATGAGCGTGGTGCGGATGGCGCGGCCGGTCTGCACATGCGCGTCGTTGAGGTTGCCGCCCCACGGCGCGCTGACCGGCTCGAGCTCCCCGGAGTCGATGAGAGGGAGATCGATGTCGAGTTCGTGCACGGTGCGCAGTGCCACGCTCCTCACCGTACACACGTAGGCTGATGCCCTATGAACGATGCGGCAGTCGGGCAGCGGCGAGTCGACGGGCGCACGCTGCGGGCCGAGCGGACCCGGCGGGCCATCGTCGACGCCCACCTGGCGCTGCTGGAGGAGGGCGACCTCAAACCGACGGCGGAGCGGATCGCCGAGCGCGCCGGGGTCTCGCTGCGCGCGCTGTGGACCAACTTCAAGGACATGGAGCGGCTCTTCGCCGCCGCCGGCGCCAGGCTGATGGAGCGCCAGCTCGCCGAGCACCGTCCCGTGCCGCCCGAGCTGCCCCTGCCGCAGCGCATCGAGGTGTACTGCGAGCAGCGGGCCCGACTGCTCGAGCTGATCGCGCCGGCGGCGCGGGCGGCCCGGCTGCGGGAGCCGTTCTCGGCGGCGCTGCGGCACAACCGGACCTGGTACGTCACGAACGCCCGCGAGGAGCTGGAGAGGCTCTTCGCCACCGAGCTGACCCGCACCGGCGGCGACCGCGAGGCGACGCTGCACGCGCTGACCGTGGCCACCACGTTCGCCGCCTGGTCGATGCTGCGCGACGAGCTGCACCTGGACGTCGCGGCGGCCACCGCGGTGCTGCGCCGGACCGTGACCGCGATGCTACCCGGGGAAACGCCCGGGGGCGGCACGGGGGCGGATGCATAAATTTCGCTTAGATCGTCGTGAAATCGGCGTCGTCCATCGGGTGCGCCGGGTGCCCGGCTCATAGGCTTCGGTGCGGTTTGAGTCATCTGCGCCTCAGGAGGCAACCGGTGTCCGCGTACGGCCCGTACGACGCGTATCACGAAGAGCCTGGCACCGAGGGGCACGAGCCCCGGCACCGCCGCGGCAACCGGCTCGCCGTGGTCGTCGGGGTCGGCGTCGCCGCCCTGCTCGTCGTCGGCGCGACCGCGGTCGGCGGGGTCGTGCTGCTCGGCCACGACGGCACGACCGGCGACGCGGCCCGCACGTCCGTCGCGGGCGACACCACCGGCGACCCGTCCGGCGCCGGCCCGTCCGGCAGCGACCCGGCCGGCGGCATCGCGGGCGCCGTCACCTCGGCGTCCCCGACCGAGGCCGCCCCGAGCAGCACCGCGCCGGCGAAGACGCAGACCACGCCGCCGGCGAAGCCGAAGACCACCGCCCCGGCCGGCAACCTGTCCTACGAGGAGCAGGTCCTCGCGATCACCAACGTGGAGCGGGCCAAGGCCGGCTGCAAGCCCCTGGCCTACAACGCGAAGCTCGCCACGGCGGCCCGCAAGCACTCGCAGGACATGGCCACCAACGACTACTTCTCGCACACCTCGCAGGACGGCACGAGCTTCGCCACCCGCATCACCAACGCCGGCTACAAGTGGTCCGGCGCGGCGGAGAACATCGCCAAGGGCCAGCGCACCCCGGCCGACGTGATGAAGGCCTGGATGAACAGTTCCGGGCACCGGGCCAACATCCTCAACTGCGGGCTGAAGGACCTCGGCGTCGGCCTCGCGTACCAGGGCAAGACCCCGATCTGGACGCAGGACTTCGGCAGCCCCCGGTGACCGGTCGGCGGCGGCCGTCGATCGGCAGGCGTTGATCGTTACTGCCCGGTAGTTGGAAAAAGACCGTCCAGTGGTTGCGCTTCGGCGCGCCGTTCGGCATCGTGCACATCGGTCAGTGCTTATGGTGCCCGGGCGGATTACTCAATTCCCTTCGCGCGGGTGCGTTCCATTACGCAACTCGAACCTGTCTCCCGGCGCCCGGCCGCACGTCGCGCGGGCCGCGCACTCGAGCAAGGGACCACCAACGTGATCGCTGCCTCCCTGCGCCGGCGGGCCCGGGTGGCCGCCGCGTCCGCCGCGGCGGTGCTGCTCGGCATCGGCACCGCCCTCGCCGGCGCGTCCCCGGCCACCGCGGCCGGGGTCGGCTACGTCCGGCTCGCGCACCTGTCTCCGGACACCCCGGCCGTCGACGTGTACCTGAGCGCCGTGAACGGCTCGATGGCGACGCAGAAGTTCGACGCGGTCGGCTACGGCGTGGTGTCCAAGTACCTGCCGCTGGCGCCCGGCACCTACGCGGTGGCGATGCGGCTGCCCGGCGCGGCCGCCGACAGCCCGCCCGTGTTGAGCACCCAGGCGACGGTCGTGGAGGGCAAGGCGTACACGGTCGCCGGCGTCGGCAAGTTCACCGACCTGGGCCTGCGGGTCATCCCCGACGACCTGGCGCTGCCCGACCAGAGCAAGGCCAAGGTCCGCGTGGTGCAGGCGTCGGTGAAGCAGCCGGTTCTCGACGTATCGATCGCCGGCGGCGCGAAGGTCGCGGGCAACGTCGAGTTCGCCACCACCACCGACTACCAGCTGGTCGACCCCGGCAAGTGGACGCTGCGGCTGAGCGCGCCGAGCGGCACCACCGCCGCGACCACGGTCACCGCGTCGCTGAAGGCCGGCAGCGTGTACTCGCTGATCGTGCTGGACGGCCGCAGCGGGCTCACCGCGCAGCTGCGCACCGACGCGACCGGCAACGGCGTGCCGGCCGGCGGGGTCGACACCGGTGGCGGCGGCACCGCCGGGCACCTCGCGGGCAGCCGCCTCGGCGGCTGGCAGGGGGCGGCGCTCGTCGCCGGGCCGCTGGCGCTGCTCGCCGCGGGTGGCGCGCTGCTGCTGCGCCGCCGCCGCGGTGCCCGTGGCGGTGTTCACGGCCGTGTTCGCGGTGGGGTCACGGCCCAGCAGTCGTAGCGGTCCGGTGCCCGGGCGCGTCTCGTAGGCTGGCCACATGGTGAGGTCCGCCGGGCGAGTCGTCAGGCACCGCGCGGTCCGCCTGAGCCCCGGCCGGCGGCGGACCCTGACGCTGATCGCCTGCGTGCTCGCCCTCGCCGCGCCGGTCTACGCCGGTGCGGCGGCGCTGGTCGGCCGCCAGCTCGACATCGACGCCGGCAGGTCCACCTGGATCGTGCCGCACCGCATCGAGCTGGCGCCGGATGACGGTCCCGGGGCCGGGGACGCGCCGCCGACCCGGCTGCGGATCGCGTCGCTGGGCGTCGACACCGGCCTGGAGCAGCTCGTCGTCGACGGCACCGGGCAGCTGCAGAGTCCGAAGGCGTACGAGGAGGCCGGCTGGTTCGCCGCCGGCACCGCACCCGGCGACCCGGGCCCGGCGGTGCTGGCCGGGCACGTCGACTCGCGCACCGGGCCGGCCGTGTTCTACAAGCTGCACGAGCTGAAGGCCGGCGACCGGGTCGAGGTGCAGCGCGGCGGGGCGTGGCTCACCTTCACGGTGACGGCCCGCGAGCACTACGCGAAGGCGAGGTTTCCCAGCGACCGGGTCTACGGCCCGACGCCGCTGCCGGAGCTGCGCCTGATCACCTGCGGCGGGGACTTCGACGCCGCCCGCCACTCCTACCGCGACAACGTGGTGGTCTACGCGGTGCTTGCCAACGTTTAGGGTCGGTGTGCCAGGTCGCCTCGCGGCGATAGGCGCATCACGGCTCCAGCCGAACGGTATTCCGTGAAGGCAGTGTGGTGAGGCCCGGGGACACACAGCACACCGACTCACTGAACAGTAGCGCGCCCGGCACGGGCCGTCCCGTGATCTGGATCTCCGAATTTCCGCGTTTCAGCGCTTGCGCACGCCGCGCAGGAACAGCACCGCCCCGATCACCGCGGCGACCGGGCCGATGACCGCCCAGATCGTGCTGCCGCTCATCGAACTGCCGCCGAGCACATCCAGCCCCTGCAGCGTCCAGACCACGCCGGAGAGGATGAGCAGCGCACCGACGACGATCAGGACCCATCTCATGGCGTTCACGGTAGTGCCGCCGCCGCGGCCCGCCTAGAGGAGCGCCGATGCCTTCCACAACCGGCGCGCCGGGCCCTCGACCAGGCCGAGCTCCTGCAGGTAGGAGGTGACCCGCTCGGCGGACCAGCGCAGCGTCTCCCGGAACGCCGGGTTGGCCCAGGCCGCGGCCCGGGCACGGGCGGGGTCGAGCCCGACCGCCGCGTAGGCCCCCGGGTGGATCAGCGAGTGGGTGACCGTCCAGGCGGCCCGGCCGATCATGAGCCGCGAGTACGCCAGGGAGACCCGCCCCGCCAAGCCGCGCCGGCTCGCCGCGACCTGCCGGGCGAGCTCGTCGCGGGCGAATCGGATGTGCCGGGCCTCCTCCACGACGTGGATCCGCGACACCATCCGGACCAGGGGCTGCAGGCTGTCGTCGGCCATCGCCTCGCGCTGCAGGGCGTCGAGGATCTCCTCGGCGATGAGCGCGGCGGCGAACGTCTGCACCCCGCCGGCGGTCGCGCCGAGGTAGCGGCCGAGGGCGCGTTCCACGGGCGCCGGCCGGTACGCGGGCGTGCCGAACGCCTCGATCATCCGGGCGAACATGATGGAGTGCCGGCACTCGTCGCCGACCTCGGTCAGCGCGTACTGCACGTGGCCGGTGCGCGGGTCCTGGTCGCTGACGTGGCGCAGCAGCAGCCGCATGAGCAGCATCTCGAACCAGATGCCGACGCTGGCGATGCTGGCCACCTCGTGCCTGGACAGCTCGATGCGCTGCCGCTCGTCCAGGCCGTCCCACAGGGGTGTGCCGTACAGCGACAACCGGTGCGCGGGGGCGAACATGCGCTGCGGGTCCAGCGGCGCCCGCCAGTCGATGTCGACGTCGGGGTCGTAGGAGTTGCCCGCAGAGATCTTCAGCAGCCGCGCGGCGGTGGCTTCGCGCTCGTCGGTTGTCGGCATCGCTGCTCCTTGACGGCTCCGGCGGGGCTTGGTACTCATCAGTACCATGCCTGAGGAACCACGGCCGGTCAAGGCCGAGCTGCTTGTCGACGGCGCCGCGCACGCCGTGGAACTGCACCTGAGCGGCCACTTCCAGCCGCTGGACGGGCGCTACCACTGGGGCGGGCGGATGAGCGGCGACCCGGCGGTGCCGGCGCTGGTGCGCGCGGGCCGCCGGGACGTGTTGCTGCGGTGCGGGCCGGCCGATCCGGTGCCGGCCCGGCTGCTGGAGATCGACCCGTGGGGCAACGTCCGTTTCGGTGGCACCGGCGCCCCGCCGGACGGCGTCGTGTAGCGGGGCGCCACGCGCGGGAAACGTCGGGCGCCACCCGCCGGCCGGGCCCTCGGCAGCTGGCGGGCTGCTCGCGGAGGGTGGTCGTCGGTGTGGCGCCCGGTATGACGCGGTCCCGGTGGTGCGGTTCGCGATCAGCGGCCGGCGAGGAGCCGGTTGACCGCGTTGTCGACGTCCAGGTGGTCGGTCTCGTGCCCGCGCGGCACGACGCTGTACGTGCGGCGCAGGAAGCGCACCAGCACGCTGCGCGGCACCTCGAACAGTGCGTTGCCGTCCGGGGACGACAGGGCCAGGGCGACGAAGTCGCCGCGCGGGCCGTTCCAGGGCCAGACCCGCACGTCGCCGATGCCGGCCGGCTCGTCCAGGCCGGTGAACAGCAGCTCACGCGCGAACGACCAGCTGACCGGCTCGCCCCCCGCCGACTCGGCGTGGAACAGCACGTGCACCGCGTACGGGTCGTTCGGGTCGTATCGCAAGCTGGCTCGCACCGGCAATGCAGTCGCGTCGGGCGCGACGAGTCGTAGGGATGTCTCGACCTCGACGGTCGATGGTCGGATAGCGCTCATGTCGTACTCCCCCCGGCACCGCTGCGGAGCATGCCGTGCCCCGCCTCTCTTATGTTGAGGCGATTCCCAGTGTTACGCGTAGTGATTCTACGATCTCACTCTGTAGTGTTTCTGGGCCCGATTTGCCGTCAACCGAACAACGTGCGCGTGATGTCCGGTTTTCAGGGCGTGACCGGGGTCCTTGACGTGACGTGTGGGCCGTACGTCAATTCATTCGGGTAACGTCCAGTGGTTCGTGGGAGTGACGGGTTATCCAGTGACGGGAACGGAAATTGCGCGACAGTGAGGCGGACGGGTCGGGCGTTACGCCTGATTCCGGACCGCTTGGGTCCCCTCGGGGTGACTTCCGGCGTGTCGCTGCGCCGGAGAGCCACCGGACGGCGGGTAAAGGAGCCGCCGACGGTGCCGCCGGCAGCCTTGACGCCGCCCCCGATGATGCCGCCGGCAGTCCTGACGCCGCCCCCGATGACGCCGCCCGTAGTCCTGACGGCGCCCCGGACGACAGTCCCGCCGCCGGCACCGCGCGCCGGGTGATCCGCCGGGTCGCCGACCGGCTGATGGGCTGGCGCGAGCGGCTCTACGCGACCCGGATCGGTCGCGCCGGCGTGAAGATCGTGGTGGCGCTGGTGGGGACGCTGGTGATCGCCGTCGGCGTGGTGCTGCTGCCGCTGCCCGGGCCCGGCTGGGTCATCATCCTGGGCGGCCTGGCGATCCTGGCCATGGAGTTCCACTGGGCGCGGCGGCTGCTGACCTTCACCCGCCGGCAGTTGCTGCGCTGGACCCGCCTGGTGCGCGACGGCTCCTGGCTGGTGCGGATCGTCTCCGTCGGCGGTCTGCTGCTTGTCGTCGGTGCGGCGTTGCTGCTCTCGCTGCGGATGCTCGCCTGACTTCACGACAGCGATCATGCTGCGGCGGGGGATGAGCCAAGGACATCCGTGCCGGGTGACTCGGCGACGGCGCCGCGACCGGTTGCCGCGGCATGCCGGCGATCGGTTCCTGCCTTAACCGATTGTGCGCGTTTCATCGTGTCTGCGTTTCGTGCGGCGCCGATTCCGCGCCGGGTGCGCGACAACGGTACGGTGGGAGTAATCTCGCCCGGTACCGGGGCGTAACATCCCGTTGAGTATCTTGTTCGTGTCCGAATGATGGCGGCACGCTCGTGTCGTGATGCGGTGCGCCGCGTCAGTGATGCGAAGACATTGGCAGCACCTGAGGAAAGGCCACTCATGGCAAAACGCGTCATCCACGAGCTGATCGACGACATCGACGGCAAGCCCGCCGCCGAGAGCATCGTGTTCGCACTCGACGGCGTGCAGTACGAGATCGACCTGTCCGAGGCGAACGCCGCGAAGCTGCGCGACGCCGTCGCCCCGTTCGTCGCCGCCGCGACGAAGATCGGGCGTGGTGGCGTGGTCAGCACCGTGCGCGGTCGCGACGTGCGCGGCCGGGGCGTCACCCGCGGTGACCGTGACCAGAACCGTGCCATTCGGGAATGGGCGCAGGCCAAGGGGATCGACGTTTCCGACCGGGGCCGGATCAAGCAGGACGTGGTCGACCGCTACCACGCCGAGGCCGGCCGCTAAACAGGGACGTCCCGCACCGAAATACCACGAGTTGAGAAACCGGTCGATGCGGTGAAGCATTCCGGTGAAAACGCGATCGAGCCGCTGCCCGGGTGGGCAGCGGCTCGATCACAATAGCGACGCTCCGGCTAAGGCGTGCCCCGCGGCGGCCCCAACGTGGTGCCGGCATGCACCGTGCACGGCAGCAACCGCTGCACCGCGGGCCCGGCACCGCCTTCGATGGCGGCGGTCAGTTGCTCGACCGCCTGCCAGCCCATCTCCCGGCGCGGGATCCGCAGCCTGGTGAGCGCCTCGTCCAGCGGCCCGGTGCCGCTGGGCTCACCGAGCGCCACCACCGACAGGTCCCCGGGCACCGACCATCCCCGCGCGCGGGCCGCCGCGACCAGGGCGGCCGCGTCGGCGTGCTCCTCGAGGAACACCGCCGTGAGCCGCTCCCGCTCGATCGCCGCCGGCCACCCGTCCGCCGGCGGCGGCAGGTGCAGGCGGCAACCCTCATCGTCGCCGGCGGTGCCGTCGTCGCCCTCGCCGGCGTCGCCGGTGGGCCGGAAGCCGCGGAGCCGGTCGGCGTGCGACTCGGCGGGGCCGCCGGTGCCGAGGTAGCCGATCCGGGTGTGCCCGAGCTCCCGGGCCCGCTCGACCAGCGCCGCGACCGCCGCCGGGTAGTCGGCGCCCACGTACGGCACCGGGCCGCCCGCGTCGTCGCGCCGCCCGACGGACACGAACGCGTGCCCCTCCCCGACGAGCCGGACCAGGTCGTCGCGGTCGACCCGCCGGCCGAGCAGGATGGTGCCGTCGGCGATGCCGATCCGGCTGTCGGCGTGGAAGATCCGCCGCCGGCCCGCCCCGCCCTCGCCGGCCAGCTGCGAGCTCGACGTGAACAGCAGCAGGTCGCAGCCGAGCTGCTCGGCCCGCTGCTCGATGCCGACGAGGAACGGATGGTAGAAGTCGGCCGCGGTGCTGGGGAACACCGGCTCGTACGTGAACACGCCCAGGATCCGGTTGCGCCCGGACACCAGCCGCCGGGCGACCGGGTCGGCGACGTAGCCGGTGGCGCGGATCGCGTCGAGGACCCGCTGCCGGGTCTCGGGCGCGATCCGCACGTCGTCACCGGTGCGGTTGTTGAGCACCAGCGACACGGTCGCCTGGCTGACCCCCGTCATCCGGGCGATGTCCCGCTGGGTAACCCGCCTGCTCATGCCGGCCCTCTCCGCTGCGTTCTGGTCCGCTCACGGTCGAAGGTGTATCACCCTTTGAGCCCGGTGTGCGCGAGGCCTTCGACGAACTGGCGCTGGGCGATCACGAACACGACGAGCACCGGCAGCGCCGTCAGCGACGCGGCGGACAGCTGCACGTCCCACATGGGGCCGCCGTACGCGTCCACGTACTGGGTCAGCGCCTGCGGCAGCGTGAACTTCTCCTTGCTCGACAGGTACACCACCGGCTCCAGGAACAGGTTCCAGCTGTTGAGGAACGTGAAGATGCCGACCGCCCCGAGCGCCGGGCGGGCCAGGGGCAGCGCGATGCGCCGGAACGTGGCGAACCGGCCGAGCCCGTCGACGCGGGCCGCCTCCTCCAGCTCCTTCGGCAGGGTCACGAAGAACTGCCGCATGATGAACGTGGCCAGCACGCTGGGCGCGCCGAAGATCGGCACCAGGATCAGCGGCCAGTGCGTGTCGATCATGCCGAAGCGGTTGAACAGCTGGAACAGCGGCACGATCGTCACCTCGCTCGGGATGAGCAGGCCGGTGAGCACGACCACGAACAGCACGTTCTGCCCGGGGAAGCGGATCCTGGCGAACGCGTAGCCGGCCAGGGACGCCACCGCCATCGTGCCCGCGGTGACGATCGCGGCGATGTACAGGCTGTTCCAGTACTGCTCCGCGAACGGCTGCAGCCGGAACACCTCCCGGTAGGCGCCGAAGTGCCATTCCGAGGGCAACAGGCGGGGCGGGTAGGCGAAGATCTCGCTCGTCGGCTTGAACGACGACGTCACCATCCACCAGGTCGGGAACACGAACGGCACGCACAGCACCGACAGCAGCCCGTAGACGAGCACCTTCGCCCTACTGCTCATGGACGACCCACTTCCGGCGCAGCCGCCACTGCACGAGCGTGAGGGCGAGCACGATGACGAACAGCAGGATGGCCAGCGTCGAGCCGTAGCCGAAGTGATGGAACTGGAACGCCTGCTGGTAGAGGTAGTAGACGAGCACGGTGGTGGACGTGCCGGGGCCGCCCTGGGTGAGCACCGCGATCTGCGCGAAGACCTGCAGCGAGCCGACCACGGTGATGATCGACGTGAGCAGGATGGTGGGGCTGATCATCGGTACGGTGATGCGCCGGAACCTGGTCCACGCCGACGCGCCGTCCAGCTGCGCGGCCTCGTACAGCTCGCCGGGCACGCCCTGCAGCGCGGCGAGGAACAGCACCATGTTGAGCCCGACGTTCTTGAACACCTGCACCGCGATCACCGACACCATCGCGGTGGGGCCGGTTCGCAGCCAGTTCGGCCCCTCGACGCCGACGGCCTGCAGCAGCCCGTTGACGCCGCCGTTGGACTGCAGCAGGAATCCCCACACGATCGTCCACGCGACCAGCGACACCACGACGGGGGAGAAGAACAGCGTCCGGTACACGGCCAGCCCGCGCAGCCGCTGGTTGAGCAGCACCGCGAGCAGCAGGGCCAGGCTCAGGTTGAACACCACCAGGCCGACGGAGAAGATGCCGGTCGCGCGCAGCACCGACGGCAGCGACGGGTCGGACAGCAGCACCTCGTAGTTGCCGGCGCCGACGAACTCGAAGCTGCCGGCCAGGACGTTCCACTCGTGCAGGCTGTACCAGAGCACCAGGCACAGCGGTGCGAAGACGAAGACGGCCGACCCGGCCAGCTGGGGGGCGACGAACAGCCACCCCGCCAGCCGGTCGGCGGTCCTGGACCGGAGCCTCACTGCTTCGCCAGTTGCGGGGCGATCTTGGCGCACACGCCGGACAGCACCGCCTTGACGTCGGCCTGCGGCTGCCACAGCGGGTCGAGGCCGGCGCGGACGGTCTGGGAGAGCTCGGCGAACCCGGCGTGGCTGGGGCCGACCGTGCCCTTGGCGATGCCGTCGACGACGACCTTCTGCAGCTGCTCGGGCTTGAGCAGCGGGTTGGTCTTGGCGAGGGTCTCCGCGGTCTGCTGCGAGGTGCGCGGCGGCGGGAAGTACGCGGCGAGCTTCGCCGAGTTCGCGGGGCTGGTCATGAACGCGAGGAACTCCTGCGCCGCGGCCGCGTGCTTACCCTTCTTGAACACGCCGATGCCGGCCTGGCCGAACACCGCGTAGGAGCCGACCCTGCCCTGCGGCAGCGGCACCAGGTCCCAGCCGAACTGGTTCTTCAGCAGCGACGCCCGGCTGATCTGGGTGATCGTCATCGCCGCGTCGCCGGCGAAGAAGTCGGCGCTGACGCCGGGGCCGGGCAGCGCCTTGTCGGTGAAGATCGCCTTGTGCAGGGTCGTCATCGCCTCGACCATCTCGGATTTGTCGAACCCGCAGGTCTTGCCGTCGGTGCTCCACGCCTGCGCGCCCCAGCCGCCCCAGAAGCTGGCCAGGTTCTGCCACGCCTTGTAGTCGAAGTCGCGGACCACGAGGCCGGCCTTGCCGGTGGCGGCATTGACGGCGGCGGCGGTCTGCAGCGCGGTGTCCCACGTCCAGTTCCCGGCCGCGATGAGCTCCGCCGGGGTGGGCCTGCCGGCCTTCTTCACCAGGTCATTGTTGACGAACACGCCGAACGGCGAGGTCGAGAACGGGTACGCGTACAGCTTGCCCTGGCTCTGCCAGAGCTTCATCGGGCTCGCGCCGAGGTCCTCGAACTGGTAGCCCGGCGTCTTCTTCAACGTGTCGTCGAGCGGGACGAGCGCGCCGGAGGAGACGAAGTCCGGCGCGGAGTTCTCCAGGATCCACGCGAGGTCGGGCTGGTTGCCGCCGGCGATCTGGGTGGTCAGCGCCGTGGTGTACGTGTCGAACGGCAGCGAGTCGAACTTGATCTCGGTCACGTCCGGGTGCGCCGCCCTGTACTCGGCGGCGATCTCGTTGAACAGCTTGAGGTGCGCCTCGTTGGCGGTCCAGATGGTCATCCGCAGCGAGACCGGGCCGGTGTCCTTCGGGGTGTCGTCCGCGCCGCACGCCGTGAGGCCGAGCAGCGCCGCGGTCGCGACGGCGAACGCTGTCTTCATTCGCATGGGGGTTCTCCTGATGGGGGTGTCAGTAGGCGGTGACGTCGGGCCAGGCGAGCTCGACGCCGTCGGAGGTCAGGCGGGACTGGAAGTCGGCGAGCCGGGCGGGGTCGGCCCGCACGGCGCGGGGCGTGGTGCCCCGGTCGAGGCAGAACGCGGCGAGGGCGCCGGCGGCCTCGCCGATGTTCCACTCGACGGGGTGCAGCCGGTAGCAGCCGTTGGTGATGTGGGTGGTGCCGAGGTTCTTCGCCGCCGGCAGGAGGTTCTCGACCCGGCGGGGCAGCAGCGCGCCGAGCGGGATCTGGAACGGGCTGGACGGCACGTCGATGTACGTGTCGCCGCCCGTGGACGGGTGCAGGTCGATGCGGTACATGCCGACGCCGACCGAGTCGGGGTAGTTGACGCTGCCCTTGTCGCCGCGCACCGCGTGGGACAGGTCCTGCTCCACGACGGTGTAGTCGGCGAGGATGCGCCGCGACTCGCGGATGTAGGGCGCCTGGGCGAGCCCGTCGGCCGAGCCCGTCACGTCGCCGCGCAGCCGCAGGCCGGGGAAGCCGGTGCCGCCGTCGGGGCGGGGCGCCTCCGTCTGCAGCCAGTACAGCACCGATTTGGACAGCTCCCGGGCCCGCGCCAGGTGGTCCTCGGCGTCGGGCACGTCGATGACCGGCGCCTCGAAGTAGTCGATCATCGGCCAGTTGACCAGGGTGATGTCGCTGGCATACGCGCCGGGCGTGAACAGCTTGCGGGCCGCGATGCGCCGGAACGTCCACAGGTTCGCGTCGCCCGGGTCGAGCCGCTGGTCGGCGACGACGCCGAGCGGGTCGTCGTCGGGGTTCGGGGTGAAGCTGCGCTCGGCGATCTCCAGCGTCCGCGGGTGCGGGGAGCGCCACGACAGCAGCGGCCCGCCCCAGAACGGCGGCGTGTACGCGCGCCAGAACCCGTACGCGCCGGGCCGGTCGATCGTGTGGTCGCCGTCGACGTGGTCGATCGCGAAGCACACCGAGACCGCCTGCATGTTCGCCGGCTGCGCCACCGCGGGCGCGCTCGGCTCGCCGGTGTCGTCCTGCGACTCGAAGCCCGTCACGTACTCGGTGCCGGTCAGCGGCAGCAGTTCGCCGGTCTCGGTCGCGTCCAGCACGTACCGCGCGGTGACGGTGGTGCGCTCGCCGCTGTCGCGGTGCCGCCCGGTGACCGCCGTGACCCGGTCGCCGTCGGTGTCGGCGCCGGTGGCCTTCCACGGCTGCAGCACCGTGAGGCGCCCGCCGCCGCGGTACGGCTGCAGCATCGCCTCCAGGACGGCCCGGGCGACGGCGGGCTCGTGGCACAGCCGGCTGACGCCGCCGGCGCCCGGGTTGAGGTGCGTCCAGCGCCGCGCCGCGTCGGTGAGCGGGTAGTAGCGCCGGTAGTAGTGCCGGATGCCGTCGCGCAGCGCCCGGTAGCTCGCGGTCACGCCGAACTGCTCGACCCAGCTGTGCTCGTCCGGCGGCACGGCCTGGCTGGTGAGCTGGCCCCCGAGCCAGTCGTACTCCTCGGTGAGCACGACCGACCGGCCGGCCCGCAGCGCCGCGAGGGCCGCCGCCACGCCGCCGAGTCCGCCGCCCACGACGAGGACGTCCGCCGCCAATTCCTTCACGTGCGCTCCTTGCTGCTTGCGGTTCTCAGGGTTTCACCGGGGACGAGCTCACAGGCGAGCAACGTCTGCTGTGCCGGTCCGCCACCGACGATCTCGGTGAGGTGGTCGACCGCCCGCCAGCCCATCTCGCGGCGCGGGGTGCGGAACCGGGTCACGTCGAACGGCGCGGGTGTGGCGCCGGCCCTGGTCGGCTCGCCGAGCACCACGACCGACACGTCGCCGGGCACGTCGCGGCCGTGCGCGCGCAGGACCGCTACGAGGTCGGCCGCGTCCGCGGGCTCCTCCAGGAACAGTGCGGTGACGCCGGCCGCGAGCAGCCGCGGCACCGCGCCGTCGAGGGCGCCGTCGCGGCGGGGCTCGTGGGTCGCGGACACCCCGGCGGCCAGGCACGCGCCGGCGAAGCCACGCAGCCGGTCCAGGTGCGACTCGGCGGGGCCGCCGGTGCCGACGTACGCGAGGCGGCGGTGGCCCAGCTCGACCGCCGCGGCGACCAGGGCGGCGGTCGCCGCGCCGTAGTCGGCGCCGACGTAGGGCACGTCGGGGGCGTCGCGGCGCCCGACGCTGACGAAGGGGTGGTGCTCGGCGACCAGCCGGGCCAGCTCGTCGCGGCCGATCGAGCGGCCGAGCACGATGCAGCCGTCGGCGAGGCGCATGCGGTGCGGGCCGGAGGTGAACAGCAGCAGGTCGCAGCCGAGCTGCTCGGCCCGCTGCTCGATGCCGACGAGGAAGGGGTGGTAGAAGTCGGCGGTCGCGCTGGGGAACACCGGCTCGTACGTGAACACGCCGAGGATCCGGTTGCTGCGGTCGGCGAGGCGCCGGCCGACCACGTCGGCGACGTAACCGGTGGCCCGGATCGCGTCGAGCACCCGCTGCCGGGTCTCCTGGGCGATGCGCACCGCGCCGCTGCCGTTGAGCACGAGCGAGACGGTCGCCTGGCTGACGCCGGTCATCCGCGCGATGTCGCGCTGCGTGACCCGACGTCCCATGACCGTACCTCTCCCTCGGCAAGCGCTGGAATCCAGCGCTAATGCGTATCAGCAAGCTCTGGGCACGAATCGTGCGCCGGATCTCGCCGGTCCGTCAAGCCGTGGGAGAGGTTTCGTTACCCGTTCGCGTCAGTGACTAATACGCATTAGTCCACCGTTTCATGATCGGTAGTGGGTGATCAGCCGGGCCAGGCCGATCGGCAGGTCCCGGACGCGGATGCCGGTCGCGTGGAACACGGCGTTGGCGACCGCGGCGGCCGTGCCGACGATGCCGATCTCGCCGATGCCCTTCACGCCCATCGGGTTGAGGTGCGGGTCGTGCTCGTCGAGCCACTCGACCTCGACCCGCGGCACGTCGGCGTTGACCGCCACGTGGTAGGCGGCCAGGTCGGCGGTCACGAAGTCGCCGGTGCGCGAGTCGAGCACCGACTGCTCCAGCAGCGCCCCCGACAGCCCCATCGTCATCCCGCCGATCAGCTGCGAGCGGGCCGTCGTCGGGTTCACGATCCGCCCGGCGGCGAACACGCCCAGCAGCCGGTCCACCCGGATCTCGCCGGTCACCGCCGACACGCGGACCTGGCAGAACTGGGCCCCGTACGCGTGCCGGGCGAACTCCGGCCGGTCGCGGATCTCCAGCGTCGTGTCGGCGCGCACGGCGACCCCGCCGGCCGGCACGCTGCCGCCGTGCTCCCGGTCGATGCGCTCGCGCAGCAGCCTGCACGCCTTCGTCACCGCCCAGCCCCACGACGCGGTCCCCATCGAGCCGCCCGCGACCGGCGCCGGGCCGATCGCCGAGTCGCCGACGGTGATCTCCACCTCGCACAGCGGCACGTCCAGGGCGTCCGCGGCGATCTGGCGCAGCACCGTGCGGGCGCCCGTGCCGATGTCGGCGGCGTTGACCTCCACGTCGAAGCGCTGGTCGGCGGTCGCCCGCGCCAGGGCCGTCGACGGCCACGTGAGCGCCGGGTACGTCGAGGCCGCCACGCCCGTGCCGATGAGCCACTCCCCGTCGCGGCGCACCGCGGGCCGCGGGTCGCGCCCGGCCCAGCCGAAGCGTTGCGCCCCCTGCTCCAGGCACTGCACCAGGTGCCGGCTGGAGAACGGGACATGCTCCTCCGGGTGCACCGGCGGCTCGTTGTCGATGCGCAGCCGCACCGGGTCCCAGTTGCCGGCGGCCGCCAGCTCGTCGATCGCGGACTCCAGGGCGAACGCCCCCGGGCACTCCCCGGGCGCCCGCATCCACCCCGGCGTCGGCACGTCCAGCGCCACCACCCGGTGCGTCGTGAGCCGGTGCGGGGCGGCGTACATGTGCCGGGACAGCACCGCGGTCTGCTCGACGAACTCGCTCAGCTGCGAGGTCTGGCTGACCGCGTCGTGCCCGATGGCCAGCAGCCGGCCGTCCGTGGACGCGCCCAGCCGGACCCGCTGGATCGTCGGCGTGCGGTAGCCGGCCAGCGCGAAGAGCTGCTGCCGGGTCAGCGCCAGCTTCACCGGCCGGCCGACCAGCCGCGCCGCCATCGCCGCCAGGACCGTGTTGGCCCTGGGCCCGCCCTTGCCGCCGAACCCGCCGCCGATGTGCTCGTTGACCACCCGCACCGACTGCGGCGGCAGCTCGAACAGCCCCGCCAGCGCCTCGTGCACCGCCGTGGAGGCCTGCGTCGCGTCGAAGACCGTGAGGCAGCCGCGCTCCCAGAACGCGGTCGCGGCGTGCGGCTCCATCGCGCAGTGGTGCTCCGGCGGCGTGCGGTACGTCGCGTCGACGCGGACCGTCGCGGCGGCCAGGCCGGCGTCGACGTCGCCGACCGCGGAGCGGGCCGGGTAGCCGGCGTTGACCTGCACCGGCTGGTACAGCGCGGGGTGGTCCAGCCGCAGGACCGTGTCCGCGATCGTGCCGTCCTCGCGGACCCGCACGAGCGCGGCGCCGGCCCGGGCCGCCTCCGGCGACGTGGCCACGACCACCGCGACGACCTGCCCCCGGTACGCGATCCGCGGCGACTGCAGCACCAGCAGCTCCGGGTCGCCGACCGGCTCCAGGTGCGGCGCGTTGCCGTGCCACAGCACCGCGAGGACCCCCTCCTCGGCGAGCGCCCGGGACGTGTCGACGTCCACGACGACCCCGCGGGCCACCGTCGACTGGACCACCCACGCGTACGCCGCGCCCGGCACCGGGTGGTCGACCGCGTACGGCGCCCGCCCGGTCACCTTGTCCCACGCCTCGACCCGCGGGCCGGCCACCCCGATGCTCCGCGACGCCTCCGTCCGCGGCGCTGCCTGCCGGGTCTGTGTGCTCGTCACCAGCTCGCCTCCGTCATCCCCCGCAGGACGCCGACCGTCAGGTTGCGGATCAGCGGCAGCTTGTACTCGTTGTCCCGCAACGGCCTCGCCGCGCCGAGCTCCTCGTCCGCGGCCCGTTCGAAGCTGTCGACCGTCGCCGGCGCGCCGCGCAGCGCCCGCTCCGCCGCGTACGCCCGCCACGGCCGGTGCGCGACCGCCCCGTACGCGAGCCGCACGTCGCGCACCGTGCCGTCGGCCACGTCGAGCGCGGCGGCGACCGAGCCGGCCGCGAACGCGAACGACGAGCGGTCCCGCACCTTGCGGTAGGTCGAGGTGCGCGCGATCGGCGACGGCGGCAGCACCACGGCGGTGATCAGCGCGCCCGGCGGCAGGTTCGTGTCCAGGTCGGGCCGGTCGCCGGGCAGCCGGAACAGCTCGTGCACGCTCATCTGCGCCGTCCCGTCCGGGGTCAGCAGCTCCACCCGCGCGTCGAGCAGCACGAGCGCGACCGCCAGGTCCGACGGGTTGGTCGCGACGCACGGCGCCGGGCCGCCACCCGGTGTCTGCGTGCCGAAGACGGCCAGGTCCCGGTGCTCGCCGTCGCGGGCGTCGCAGCCGTCGCCCGGCTGCCGCTTGTTGCACGCCTTCGTCACGTCGACGAAGTACCGGCAGCGGGTGCGCTGCAGCAGGTTCCCGCCGATCGTGGCCCGGTTGCGCAGCTGCGCCGACGCCCCCGACAGCAGCGCGAGCGCCACCGCCGGGAACCTGGTCCGCAGCACCGGGTCGGTGGCGAGGTCGCTGTTCGCGGTGAGCGCCCCGACCCGCATCCCGCCGTCCGGCAGCGGCTCGATCTGCCGCAGCGGCAGCCCGGTCACGTCGACGAGCAGGTCGGGGGCGGTGACGCCGAGCTTCATCAGGTCCACGAGGTTGGTCCCGCCGGCCAGGAACGCCGCGCCCGCGTGCGCGACGGTGGAGACCGCCGTGCCCGCCGCGTCGGGCCGCTGGTACGCGAACGGCTTCACCGCGCCCCCACCCCCTGCGCCGCGACGTCCTCGATCGCGGCGACGATGTTCACGTACGCGCCGCAGCGGCACAGGTTGCCCGACATCCGCTCGCGGATCTCGGGCTCGTCGAGGGTGGCGCCCTCGGCGGCGGCCTCCTCCAGCATGCCGACGGCCGAGCAGATCTGCCCCGGTGTGCAGAAGCCGCACTGCAGCGCGTCGTGCGCGACGAACGCCTCCTGCACCGGGTGCAGCGCCGGGCGCTCCTGCGGCGCCGCCAGCTGTGTCGAGGTGCGGCTGCTGAGCCCCTCCACCGTGGTGACCGCCGCGTCCTGGCAGGTGACCGCGAGGATCAGGCAGCTGTTCACCCGCCGGCCGTCGAGCAGGACGGTGCAAGCACCGCACTGGCCGTGATCGCAGCCGCGTTTCGTGCCCGGCAGCGACAGCTGCTCGCGGAGCATGTCGAGCAGGGTCGTGCGGTTGTCGACGCGCAGTTCGTTGGTGCGTCCGTTGACGCACAAGGTGATGTCGCTGGTGAGCTGTCGTTCCACCCGGCCGTCCTGCCCACGGCCGCCCCGGCCATGCGTGCCCGGCGCCGCCCACCCCGCGAAGTCACCCGGACTGTGGGACCGTGGTGCGGTGGACGGGGCAGCGCAGGCGGGTGCGGTCACCGCGGACGGCTGCCCGGTGCAGCTGTACGCGCTGCTGCCCGCGACCGGCGAGCCCGCGGTGATCCACGCGGCGGTGCCGCCCGGCGCGCACATCCTCGACCTCGGCTGCGGCGCCGGCCGGCTGACCCACCCGCTGACCGGCCTCGGCCACCCCGTCACCGCCGTCGACAACTCCGCGGAGATGCTCGCCCACGTGCGCGGCGCCACCACTGTCCTGGCCGACATCGAGGCCCTCGACCTGGATCGGCGGTTTCCGGTGGTACTGCTGGCGAGCCACCTCGTCAACACCCCCGACGACCGGGTGCGGGGCCGGCTGCTGGCCGCCTGCCGCCGGCACCTCGCGGCCGACGGGCGGGTCCTGATCCAGTGGCTGCCGCCCGCCTGGTTCGACCGGGTCTTCGCCGCCATGCGCCCCGTCACCGGCCGCATCGGCGACATCGAGGTGACCGACACGCCGCTGTCGCACGACGGCACCGTCCTGCAGGCGGTGTGCACGTACCGGGTGGCCGGGCCGGACGGCGGCACCTGGTCGCACCGGTTCGCCACCCGCCGGCTCAGCCGCGCCGACCTGCACGCCGCCCTGGCCGGCGCGGGTCTGCGCTTCGAGCGCCACCTCGACCCGGGCCGGCACTGGCTGACCGCCGTCGTGTGAGCCGGACGTCACGACGGTGTCAGCAGTCGCATGAGACCGCCCAGCGGGGCGCGGTGAGCTCGTCGGCCGGGCGGCGGTCCGGCCCGTCCGGCGACACGTACGTGAAGCCCTCCCGCACCCAGTACTCGTAGCCGCCGAGCATCTCCTTGACCTGGTACCCGAGCTTCGCGAACTCCAGCGCCGCCCGGGTCGCGCCGTTGCAGCCGGGGCCCCAGCAGTACGTGACGACCTGCGCGCCGGCCGGCACGAGCTCGGCGGCGCGCGCGGCGATCTGCGCGGTCGGCAGGTGCACCGCGCCCGGCAGGTGCCCCTGCGCCCACGCCTGCGCGCCGCGCGAGTCGACCACGACGTAGCCGGGGGTGCCCGCCTCAGTGCCGGCCTGCAGGGCCGCGTGCACGTCGCTGACGTCGGTCTCGAACCGCAGGCGTGCGGTGAAGTGCTCGATGGCGGCAGTGTTCGTCATGCGCTCATCGTGCTGCGCGAGGTCCGCCGCGCGACAGTGGCGTGAATGCCACGCTCCGCTAAGATACCGCCATGCTGGAGGTGTCGGTACTGCTGTACCCCGGCATGTCGGCGTTCGAGACCGGCATCGTCACCGAGGTGTTCGGGCTGCCCCGGCCCGAGTTCGAGCGCCCCTGGTACCGGCTGGCCGTCTGCGCCCCCAGCGACGCGCCCGTGCCGATGATCGGCGGCGCGACGCTCACCACACCGTTCGGGCTCGCGGAGTTCGCCGCCGCGGACACCGTCGTCGTGCCCGGCGTCGCCGACGTCCACCGCGACCCGCCGGCCGCGGTCCTCGACGCGCTGCGCACCGCCCACACCCGAGGCGCCCGCATCCTGTCCATCTGCTCCGGCGCGTTCGCCCTCGCCGCCGCCGGGCTGCTCGACGGCCGGCGCGCCACCACCCACTGGCGCTATGCGGAGCTGCTGCAGCGCCGGTTCCCGGCCGTGGACGTGGACCCGGGCGTGCTCTACCTCGCCGACGGCGACGTGTGGACCAGCGCCGGCAGCGCCGCCGGCCTCGACCTGTGCCTGCACGCGGTGCGCGCCGACCACGGCGCCGCGATCGCCAACGCCGTCGCCCGCCGGCTCGTCGTGCAGCCGCACCGCGACGGCGGCCAGGCCCAGTACATCGAGGCCCCGATGCCCATCCGCCCGGGCGCCGGCGACCCGGGCGCCGACGGACGGATCGCGCGCAGCGTCGACTGGGCGCTCGCGCACCTCGCCGAGCCGCTCACCGTCGACGCCCTGGCCCGGCAGGCGCACATGTCGCCGCGGACGTACCTGCGGCACTTCACCCGCACCACCGGCACCAGCCCGATCCGCTGGCTGATCCGGCAGCGGGTCCAGGCGAGCCTGGCGCTGCTGGAGTCCACCGACACCCCGATCGAGCAGATCGCGGCCGCCGTCGGATTCGACACGCCGGTCACGTACCGCCACCACTTCGCCAACACGATGCGCACCTCGCCGTCGGCGTACCGGCACGCCTTCCGCACCGGCGGCGCGTAGGCTCACCCGTCGTGCGCCTCTGGTTGACGCTCGCCGGCATCGGCTTCCGGCGATGGTCCACCTACCGCCTGGCGGCGTTCGCGGGCGCGTTCACCAACAGCGTGTTCGGGCTGATCCGGGCCGGCGTCATCACCGCCGCCGTCGCCGCGGCCGGGGGCACGCTCGGCGGCTGAGCCGGGGGAGACGACCGTCGCGGCGATCCTCGCCGCCGTCGCGCGGCGCTCGCACGTCGTGCACGACCTGACCATCGAGGAGCCCGACATCGAGGCGGTCGTGCGTCGCCTGTACGCCTCCTGAACCGATCTTGAACCGTGCACCCGGCAGGACATTTGTCACCGCCGGGGCGCGACACACGCATCTGCCGCCGCCGGGGTGCGGACCCTAGCGTCGAGGCATGACAACGGTCGAGCTGGAGCACGTGTCCTACGCCTACGGCAGCACAGAGCCCGCCGTGCGGGACGTGTCGCTGCGGATCGGCGCGGGCGAGGTCGTCGCGATGCTCGGGCCGAACGGCGCCGGCAAGTCCACGACGCTGCTCATGCTGCTGGGCATGCTGCCGCCGCGGACCGGCACGGTGCGGCTGTTCGGCGGGACGGTCGCCGCGGCCGTCGCCGCCGGCCGGGTCGGCGCGATGCCGCAGGCCGGTGGGGTGCCGCCCCGCTCGAGCGTCGGTGACCTGCTGGAGTTCCTGCACGCGGTGTACCCGCGGCCGATGCCGGTCGCCGAGGCCCTGGCCCTCGCCGGCCTCGGCGGGCTCACCCGGCGCACCGTGGAGCGGCTCTCCGGCGGGCAGCAGCAGCGGCTCCGCTTCGCGATGGCCGTCATCGGCCGGCCCGACCTGCTGATCCTCGACGAGCCGACGGCGGCGCTGGACGTGCAGTCCCGGCGGGAGTGCTGGGCGGCGATCCGCGGGTACGCCGCGCTGGGCCGCACCGTGCTGTTCTCCACCCACCACCTGGACGAGGCCGACGGCAACGCCGACCGGATCGTCGTGCTCGACCGGGGCACGGTCATCGCCGACGGCACCGCCGCCGAGGTGAAGCGCCGCGTCGGCGTGCACACCGTGACCGTCGCCGCGGCCGCGCCCGCCGGCGGTTACGCGGCCCTGCCGGGGGTCGTCGCGGTCGCCGGCCGGGGCAGGCGGGTCGCGCTCACCACCACCGACGCCGACGCGACGGTGCTCGCGCTCGCCGCCGCCGGCCTGGTCCGCGACATCGAGGTCGCCGGCGCCGGGCTGGAGGAGGCGTTCCTGTCCCTGACCGCAGCGCAACTGCTCACCGAAGGGGTCTGACGTGCGCGCATACATCCGGCTGGAGCTGCGGCGGCTGGCCCGCTCGCCCGGCATGCTCATCCTCACCGTGGTCATGCCGCTGCTGAGCTACCTGCTCTTCACCAACATCCCCGGGCTCACCGGGCAGGACCGTGACGTCGCCGCGACGTACGCGATGGTCAGCATGGCCGGGTACGGCGCGGTCGGCGCCCTGCTCAACTACGCCTCCGGCGTGGTCGTCGACCGGTCGATCGGCTGGATGCGACAGCTGCGGCTCACGCCGCTGTCGCCGGTGCGGGTCGTCGTCGGCAAGGGGCTCGCGGCGATGGCGACCGCGGTCGTGCCGGTGGCCGCGCTGTGCGCCGCCGCCGTGCTGGTCAACGGGGTGCGGCTGGACGCCGGGCAGTGGCTGGCGGTCGTGCCGCTGCTGTGGCTGGGCGCGGCGCCGTTCGCGCTGCTCGGCCTCGGCATGGGGTACCTGGCGACCGCGCAGACGGTGCAGCCGCTCAACCTGCTCGTGTACCTGGGGATGTCGGTGGCCGGCGGGCTGTGGCTGCCCCTGGAGGCGCTGCCCGGCTGGGTGGCGGCGGCCGGGCGGTGGCTGCCGACCCACGCGTACGCCGACATGTCGTGGCAGGTCGCCTTCGGCGGCTCGCCGACCGGCACGGACCTGGTGACGCTCGCCGCCTGGACGGCGGCGTTCGGGGTGCTGGCCGTCGCCGGGTTCCGCCGGTCGGTCCGCGGCACCGTGAGCCTGTAGGCAGAGGCAGGGGATTAGGGTGGGGCGCATGCCCGTGCAACGGTGGAGGCCGTCGGCCGGTGGGCTGCTCTGGGTCGGGGTGTGGACGTTCCCGCTGCTCGACCCGGCCAGCACGGTCACCGCGACGCCGGGCGGGATCGTCGCCGGGGCCGGGCTCGGGCTGTTCACGGTCGCGTACGCGCTGCTCAGCGTCCTGGGGTTCGACCACCGCGAGGACCTGGACCGGGTCGCGACCGCCGGGTTCGGGGTCGTGGCGGCGCTCGGGGTGGCCCTCGCCGCCGCGTACGGGGAACGCTGGCTGGTCGTGCTGCTGTTCGTGGGCACGTGCGGGACGGCGGTGTACGGCGGCCGGGAGCGGCTGACCGTGGCCGTGACGGTGCTCGCGGCGGTGCTGGTGCTGGAGGTGCTGCTCGGGCTGCTGCACCACGCGGACGCGGCACGCCTCATCAGCGTCATGATCGCGACCGTGCTCGCGTCGGGGCTCGTCGGTGCGGTCCGCCAGATGGGCCGGCTGATCCGCGAGCTGCAGCGCACCCGGGAGGCCCTGGCCACGGCCGCCGTCGCGGAGGAGCGGCTGCGCTTCTCCCGGGACCTGCACGACCTGCTCGGCCACACCCTGTCGGTGATCGTGGTGAAGGCGGAGGTGGTCCGGCGTATCGCCGAGCGCGACCCGTCCACCGCGGCCGCGCAGGCCGGCGACATCGAGGACATCGGGCGGCGGGCGCTCGTGGAGATCCGGGAGGCGGTCACCGGGTACCGGGAGGCCGGCCTGACCGCGGAGCTGACCCGGGCGAAGGGGATGCTGTCCAGCGCCGGGATCACCGCGTCGGTGCAGCGCACCGCGGACCCGCTGCCGGACGGCGCCGACCGGCTCCTCGCCTGGGCGCTGCGGGAGGCGACGACGAACGTGGTGCGGCACAGCGGCGCGCGCCGCTGCGACATCGAGATCGCCACCGTGGACGGCGCGGCGGCGCTCAGCGTCGTCGACGACGGCGCCGCCACCGCTGCGGGTGCCGCGGGCGCCGGGTTCGGCAACGGGCTGCGGGGGCTGACCGAGCGGCTCGGCGCGGCCGGCGGCACGCTGCGGGCGGGCGCTCGGGACGAGGGCGGGTTCGCGCTGGTCGCCAGGGTGCCGCTGTGACCGCGCCGCGGCGGGGTGCGGCGGGGTGCGGGCCGCGGCGGGGTGCGGCCGTCAGCGGCCCCGGCGGGGTGCGCCGGTGATCAGGGTGCTGCTGGCCGAGGACCAGGGCATGATGCGTGGCGCGCTCGCGCTGCTGCTCGGCCTGGAGCCCGACCTCGAGGTGGTCGCGCAGGTGGCGACCGGCGACCAGATCGTGCCGGTCGCGGTGCGGGAGCGGCCCGACGTGGCGCTGCTGGACATCGAGATGCCCGGCGGCGACGGGATCACCGCGACCGGGCAGCTGCGCCGGCGGCTGCCCGGGTGCCGGGTGCTGATCCTGACGACGTTCGGGCGGCCCGGGTACCTGCGGCGCGCGATGGAGGCGGGGGCGAGCGGCTTCCTGGTGAAGGACGGGCCGGTCGAGGAGCTGGCGGTGGCGGTGCGCCGGGTGCACGCCGGGGAGCGGGTCGTCGACCCGGCCCTCGCCGCGGCCGCCCTCGCCGCCGGGCCGGACCCGCTCACCGACCGGGAGCGCGACGTGCTGCGTGAGTCGGCGGGCGGGGCGACCGTCGCCGACATCGCCGCTCGGCTGCGGCTGTCGGAGAGCACGGTGCGCAACTACCTGTCGGCGGCGATCACGAAGACCGGCACCCGCAACCGCATCGAGGCGGTCGGCGTGGCGCAGTCCAACGGCTGGCTGTGACGCGGGTAGGCGCCGGTCAGGCCGCCGTTCTGGCCGCCGTTGTGCCGGTCGGGCCGTGGCGCTGCCAGTGCCGCAGCATCGGGGCGGCGTCCCAGCCGAGCTCGCGGGAGCGGTACTGCGCGTCCGCGCACCGCGCCGTCCAGCTGCGCGCCGCCGTGCTCCGCGGCTGGTCCCGGGGCAGCAGCTCGTCGCGCAGGTCCTGCAGGACGCGGATCGAGTGCTCGAACGCGGGCACCTCCCGGTCGCGGTCGCTGAGCGCGGCCATCCAGTCCACGTCGCGGCCGTCGCAGACGGTGCAGGCGCAGCCGAACAGCTCCGGGTCCCGGTGGCGGCGGTGCGCCCTGGCGATGGCGCCGATGCGGCGGTACGACAGCGCCGGGCGGAACACGGCCGACGGCGCCGCCGGGCGGAACCCGTGCGGGCCGGCGCCGGGGCGCGGCGGCGGGGTCCGGGGCGTGAGGTGGCGCAGGCCGGCCACGGTGCCGACGGCGGCGGCCACCGCGCCGTGGCACAGCGCGCCGAGCGCCGAGACGTCGCAGCGCAGCAGCAGCGTCGGCACGCCGCAGCCGAGCACCGCCAGGAGCCCTTCGACGACGCCGGGGAGGGCGAACGGGTCGCGGACGGCCTCCAGTACCAGCGCCACAGGCACCCCGGCGGCGCTGATGTGGCCGGTCAGGACGGTGCGGTGCAGCCGGTCCTGCAGCCAGGCCGGGTGCAGCGGCAGGACGGCGATCGTGCCGGGCAGCACGGCGGTGCGGCGCAGGATCCCGGCGAGGCCCGGCTCGTCGCCGCTGTCGACGTACCCGGAGTCGGTGAGCACCGGCAGCCCCAGCTCCCGCTGCCGGCGCAGCCAACGCGGGTTGAACGGCGCGCTCGCCGGCAGCCGCGCCTGCCCCGCGTAGCGGGCCGCGTCCAGCAGCAGCGGCGCCTCGAACCGGCGCTGGCGCAGCAGGTACGCGGCGGTGGCGAGCAGGCCCGCCTCGTCGCGCTGGTGCGGCGAGACGACCAGGCCCGCGCCGGGCCGCTCGGCGACCGGCGCGCAGCGCAGCGCCTGGTTGGCCGAGCAGTGCACCAGCAGGGTGCCGTCGGTGATCATGGCATTCGTCGATCCCGTCACTATTGGTACATCGAGGGTAACCAATAGTGCGGGATTCACGAACATTCACGTTCGTACGTGTGTGCCATCTGGAGAGCCGGCCGCCGCGGCGACGGCGGCCGGCTCTTCCGTCAGTGCAGGGCCGGGTAGCCGCCCAGCGGGGTGCTCTGCGCCTCGGCGCGGACCGCGGCGGCCGCGGCGGTCACCGAGCCGGCCGTCGCGACCCGGTCGACGATCGCGGCGACGACCTTCGGCGTGGCGAACGACGTGCCGCTCCACGCCGCCCAGCCGCTGCTGAACAGCGCGTGGTTGATGTACGTACTGACGACGTCGGCGCCGGGCGCGGCGACGGTGACCCACGGGCCGGTGTTGCTCCACTCGCAGACCGCGGTGCCGTCGTGCGCCGCGACGGCGAGGACCTGCCCGGCCCAGCCCGCGGTGCCCGCCGAGAACGCGGCCGGCCAGAACGGCCGGTCGGCGATGCCGTTGTTGCCGGCGGCGGCGACCACGACCCGCCCGCCGCCGGCCGTGCCGTCGGTGAGGAACGCCTGCAGCGCGGCGGACAGCGCCACGGGCGGCAGGTCACCGACGGAGTAGCCGCCGAGGGACAGGTTGAGCACGTCGGTGTCGGTGAGCCCGGTGATCGCGGCGGCGAGGTCGGCCTCGGTGCACACGCCGAAGCTGTTGAGGACCTTCACGATGCGCACCTGCGCGCCGGCGGTGTCCTGCGCGACGATCCCGGCGATGAAGTTCGCGTGGCCGACGTCGGAGTCGAGCATGCCGTCGGCGTCGTCGTCCAGCACCGTCTCGTGGTTCTCCGGCGTCGCGGTGTAGCAACCGGCCGGCAGCGGGCTGTCCAGCCAGATGCCGGTGTCCATGACGACCACGCGCACGGGGGCGGTGGTGTCCGTCGACGGGACCAGCTTCGCCGGCGGGGCGTCGACCGCGACCGGCGGGCCGAACGGGCCGCCGTGCTCGTGCGGGGTGGACATGAAGACGTGGTTGGCGCCGACGACCGACCCCTTCGGCAGCTCGCCGCGCAGCCGGCGCACGGCGGCGGAGACGTCCAGCCCGGACGTGCGCAGCCGGCGCAGCCCGGCCGACGGTTCGTCCTCGGTGATCTCGCTGGTGCGGTGGCCGAGGCCGGTCAGGGTGCGGTGCGCGAGCGCGGTGCCGGAGTCCTGGACCAGGATCTCGTCGGCGACGAACCGCACCGTGCGGCCGGCCTGCGTCTCCGTGCGCAGCCACGGCAGGGCGGCCAGGCGCTCGTCGCGGGCGTGCAGCCACCGTTCCAGACGTTCCCGTGCAGCGGACATGCTTGCTCCTCAGGCGATCACAACTTCGCGGTCAACTGGCGAATCGGTTCGTGCGCGCACCTATCAACAGACGGACCGCTGACATGAGTCGCCGCCGGCCGCCCGTGATACACCGGTACGCGGATCCTCGCGCGCCCCCCGCACCGTGGTACACATCGGGGGTGTCCTCCACCGCCGACGAGCTGGCCCAGCGGCTGTTGCCGGTCGTGATGGCCGACCCCGGCAAGGCCAGGGCCCTCGCGGACGCGGCGCTGCGCGACGCCCGGCGCGGCGGCGACCACGCCGCGCAGGCGGTGGCGCTGCGCACGCTGGGCCTGGCCGCCCGCGCCCGGCACGACGCGGCGGACGCCGCCCGGCACCTGCGCGCGTCGATCGCGGTCGCCCGCCGGCACCGGCTGACGCAGTACGAGGCGGAGGCCCGGATGAGCCACGCCCTCATCCTCGACGACCTCGGCCGTCCCACGGCGGCATTGCGCGAGATCGACCGGGCCATGGCGGACCTGCAGGGGCAGCGCCGGGCCCGGGCCACGATGCAGCGGGCCCTGATCCTGCGCCGGCTCGGCTTCGACCGGGAGGCGATGGAGCTGTACCGGGGGGCGCTGCGCGCGTTCCGCCAGTCCGGCGACGCGGTGTGGGAGGCCCGGACGCTGACCAACCGCGGGGTGCTGCACGGGTTCCGCGGCAACCTGCGCCTCGCCGAGGCCGACCTGCGGGCCGCGCAGGCGCTCTACAACCGGCTCGGCATGGCGACCGCCGCCGCGCAGGTCGAGCACAACCTGGGCTTCGTCGCCGCGCAGGCCGGTGACGTGCCGACCGCCCTGGCCCGCTACGACCGGGCCCACGACCGGCTGTGGAACACCGGCGTCGACGCGGTCAGCCTGCTCGACCGCGCGGACCTGCTGCTGTCGGTACGCCTGCTGCCGGAGGCCGACACCGCGATCCGCGCCGCCATCGCCGCCTGCACCGACGGGCACCTGGACTCGGTCCTCGGCCAGGCGCACCTGATGCTGGCCCGGCTCGCGCTCGCCGCGGGCGCCTCCCGGGCCGAGGAGTCCAAGGCCGCGGCCGCCGCCGCCCGCAAGGTGTTCACCCGCCAGAAGCGCGGCGTGTGGATCGCGCGGGCCAGGGTCGCCGAGCTTGCCGCCGTCGTCGCCGCGGGCCGCGCGCACCGCGGCACGCTGCGGGACCTGACCACCGCCGGGCGGGCCCTGGTCGCGGCCGGCTGGCCGCACCCCGGCTGGGAGGCGCTGCTGGACGCCGCGCAGCTCGCCGTCGACCTCGGCGCCCGGGACACCGCCGCGGAGCTGCTCACCGAGGCCGCCGCCGCGGCGAAGCTCGGGCCGGCGCCGCTGCGGGTGCGGTGGTCGCACGTGCGCGCCCGGCTCGCCCTCGCCCGCGGGGCCACCGCCGAGGCGGCCCGGGCCGCGACCGCCGGGCTGCGCATCGCCGACGAGTACCGCGCCAGCCTCGGCGCGACCGAGCTGCGGGTGCGCGGCAGCGTCGAGGCGGCGGCCCTCGCGGGGCTGCGGCTGCGGCTCGCCCTCGACCACGGCGGCCCCCGCGAGGCCCTCACCTGGGCGCAGCGCTGCCGGTCCGCGGCGCTGTCGCTGCCGCCCACCCACCCGTCCAGCGACCCGGTGGTGGCCCGGCACCTCAGCGAGCTGCGCCGCATCACCGGCGAGCTGGCCGCCGCGCCGGCCGGCCCGCAGCGCGCCGGGCGGCTGCTGCGCCGGCAGCGGTCCCTGGAGGCGGAGATCCGCCGCCGCTCGTGGCGCGTGCCGGGCTCCGGCCCCACCGCGCGGACGGACGTGCCGTTCGCCGACCTCGTCGCGGCGCTCGACGGGCGGGTCCTGCTGGAGCTGCTCGCCATCGACGGGGTCCTGCACGCGCTCGTGGTGTCCCCGCGGCCTGGTGCTGGTGTTTCTGCTTCTGGTGCTGCTTCTGGCGGGGCCCGGGTCGCGCCGCGCGTCACGCACCGGGTCGTCGGGCCGATCGCGCCGGTGGCGACCGAGCTGGAGCACCTGCGCATCGCGTTGCGCAGGCAGATCCTCGGCCAGGGCGGCGCCAGCGCCGGCCGGGTCGCCCGCGGCGTCGAGGCCCTGGACCGGCTGCTGCTCGACCCGGTCGCCGACCTCATCGGCGACACCGGCGCGATGGTGCTGGTGCCGACCGGGGCGCTGCACGCGATGCCGTGGGCGATGCTGCCCCGGCTGCGGGGGCGCTCGACGACCGTCGCCCCGTCCGCCGCGATCTGGTGGCGGGTCGCGACCCAGCCGCCGGCCGCCGGGCCCACCGTGCTCGTCGGCGCGCCGTCCGCGGCGCAGGCGGCCGACGAGGTCGAGCAGATCGCCGCCGACGAGCGCGCCGCCGGGCGGCCCGCGCCGGAGGTCCTCGCCGGTGAGCGGGCCCGGGTCGCGCCGGCGCTCGCCGCCCTCGACGGGGCCGCGATCGGGCACGTCGCCTCGCACGGCGAGTTTCGGGTGGACAACCCGCTGTTCTCGTTCCTCATGCTGGCCGACGGTCCGCTGACCGTCTACGACCTGTCGGTCCTGCGCCGGCCGCCGGCGCTGCTGGTGCTGTCCGGCTGCGACACCGGCCTGGCCGCCGTGCACCCGGGCGACGAGCTGATGGGCCTGGTCTCGGCGCTGCTGAACATGGGCACCGCGACCGTGGTGGCGAGCACCGGACCGGTCGACGACGGCGCGACGCGGCGGCTGATGCGCGACCTGTACGCCCACCTCGGCGCCGGGCACCGTCCGGCGGCGGCGCTGGCGATGGCCCAGGCGACCGCGCGGGCCCTCCCGCCGGCGCTGCGGGCGAGCACGGACAGCTTCGTGTGCTTCGGCGCGGGCTGACCGTTTACGAGTTTCTCTCTGGTTCGGCCGGCGGAATTGTCGGACCCCGGCTCTACGATGTGCCGCATGCGACGCCCGTGGACCCCGCTGAGCGCAGCCGTGCTGCTGCTGGCGCTGGGTGCGCTCGTCGCCTGGGGCGTCGGCGGCGCGCTCGGGCTGTCGTTCCGCCCGGCCGCGGTGCCGGCCGAGCGGGCGGCCGCCGCGCCGGTGACGCCCCTGGTCCCGCCGCCGCGCATCGGCGCGATCGTGCACGACCGGCCGGGCGACGCGCGGCTCGCCCTGGCCGCCGCGGCGGTCGCCGACGCGCTCGTCCAGCGCGGCCTGCCCCGCCCCGCGATCGGCGCCGCATCGGACGGTGAGGTGCTGCGCGTCGTCGTCGGCGGAGCGCCGCCTGGTCCGTCGCCGGAGGCCTACCGGCTGGTCGGTGACGCCTCAGGGATCACCGTCGAGGCCGCCGGGGTGAGCGGCGCGGTCGCCGGGCTGTATGCGGTCGCCGACCGGATCCGCTCCGGTGCGGCGGTGCTGCCCGCGCAGGGGCCGGCGGTGTTCGCGCCGCGGCTGGGGCTGCGGCTCACCGACGCCGGGTCCGTCGGCCGGGAGCCCGACCCGGCCGGGTTCGCCGCCGGCACCGACTATTCGCTCAACACCGACGTGGTCGGCGGGGCGCTGCTGCCGGCCGCGCCGTGGGTCGACCGGGCCGCCGCCGACCGGATCGCCGCGCAGTTCCGGCAGTTCGTCGAGCACTCCCTCGCCCAGGGCTACAACGGCGTGGTCGTCCCGGGCTTCCTGGAATACGTGACGTTCTCGGGTGTCGGCGACGGGCACGCCGTCTACCCGGCGGGCGACGCGCACATCGCCCGCGCCGAGGCGCTCGTCGCCGCGTTCGCCCCCGTCTTCCGCCACGCCGCCGACCTCGGCATGCGGGTCTACCTGCTCACCGACATGCTCGCCGTGTCGCCGCCGCTGGAGCGTTACCTGCAGCGGCAGTTCGGCGGGCACGCCGTCGAGGACCCGTGGTTCTGGCAGGTGTATCAGCTGGGCCTGGCCGAGCTGTTCACCTCGATGCCGTTCGTCGCCGGGCTCATGGTCCGCATCGGCGAGGGCGGCGAGGTCTACGCGCAGCCCGGCTGGGACTACGCCTCGAAGCTCGCGGTCACCAGCGCCGGCGCCGTGCGGGCCATGCTCCGGGCCCTGCTGCAGACCGCCGGCACCGCGGGCAAGGAGGTCATCTTCCGCACCTGGACCGTCGGCGTCGGCGCCGTCGGCGACCTGCACACCAACCCGGCGTCCTACGAGGAGGTCCTCGGCGGCATCGACGACCCGCACCTCATCGTGTCGACGAAGTACACGCTCGGCGACTTCTACAGCCACCTGCCGTTCAACGGCACGCTGGAGACCGGCACGCACCGGCGGATCGTGGAGTTCCAGGCACGGCGCGAGTTCGAGGGCTTCGGGGCGCTGCCCAACGACCTGACCGGGCTGCACCAGCAGGCGCTGCGCCGGTTCCTCGCGGCCAACCCGCACGTCGAGGGCGTCTGGACGTGGACGCAGGACGGCGGTCCGCTGCGCGCCGGGCCGATGTCGCTCTACCTGCACAACGGGTTCTGGCAGCTGTATGACCTCAATGCGTACACCCTCGGGCGGCTGGCGCGGGACCCGGACACGCCGGCGGAGCAGCTGACCGCCGACTGGGTGCGGCAGACGTTCTCGGCCGACCCGGCGACCGTGGCCGCGGTGTGCGAGATGCTGGCGCTGTCGCGGGAGGCGGTGACGAAGGGGCTCTACATCGGCGCGTACGCGGACCGGTCGGTGCGCGCCCTGGGCCTCGAGCCGCCACCCATGATGTGGATCTTCGAGTGGGACATCGTCACCGGCGACTCGGCGGCCCTCGCCAGCATCTACGCGGTGACCCGCGACGCCGGTGGCCCGGGTGCCGACCCGGTCGGTGCGGCCGTCGCCGAGGGGGAGCGGGCGGTGGAGCTGGCCGGGCGGATGCGGGCGCTGGTCGCGGACACCGATCCGGGCACCTGGCGCGACCCGGCGCTGCGGGCGAAGCTGGTCGACACGCTCACCTACGAGGCGGACCTGTTCACCACGCTCGGGGCGTACCGCGCCATGGTGCTGCGGCACGCGCAGTGGCTCGACACCGGCGACGGCTCCGCCCACGCCGCGTGGCGCGACGCTGAGCGCCGCTACCTTGCCGCCCGCGAGGCGCACGTGACGCGGTACGGCGGCGACGTGGACCTGCCCGCGTACAACTTCACCGCCGCCGACCTGGGCGCGGCCCGGGCCGACCGCGACCTGCCCATGGCCTGGCTGGCCAGGGCCCTGCTGGTCGCCGTGCTGGCGACCCTGGCCGCCGGCGCCCTGGTGGGCCGCCGCGGCCGGCGCTCCGGCCGTCCGGGTGGGGGAGGCAGTCTGGGTGGGGGAGGCAGTCTGGGTGGGGGAGGGCTGCGGGCGTTGTGGATCGGCGCGACGCGGCCGTGGCGGCTCGCCGACATCGTCCCCGCCGCGGTGCCGTCCTCGCTTCCTGTCGCGGCCCCCGCCGCGGTGCCTGCCGCGGCTTCCGGTGCGGGCGAGCCGGCGGGCGGCGGGGCGGGCCGGGTGGGTGTGCCGACGCGCGCCGACCGGGTCGTGGTGGTGGCCGTGCCCGCGCTGGCTCTGGTGGCGAGCCGTCTGGTGTTCACCTGGTTCGCGGCGTCCGCGCATCTGGTGGTGACGCTGGGCGCGTGGCTGCTGTTCGCGGTGACCGCCAGGCTGCTGCTCGGGCGGCGCGACCCGTTCCGCCTGTGGGCCGCGATCGGCGGGGTCGCACTGCTGCGGACCGTGCTGCTCCTCGCCGTCCTCGCGGTGCGCGGCCCGGGGCTCTACTGGCTGCGGTTCTGGACCGAGCCGGCGGCCAGGTCCGTCTACATCTGCGTGGCGTTCGCGGCGTTCGCCTGGCTGTTCGTGGCGACGGCCCTCGCCCTGCGCGACGGGCACCGGCTGCCCCGCCGCTGGGTCGCCGGCACCCTGCTGATCGCCGCCGGCGTGCCCCTCGCGCTGCTGGGCGGCCTGGTCGCCGCCATCGGCCTGGAGCGCGCCCTCACCGTCTGGAACGATCAGCTCGCCCTCCTGCCGTGGGGCCTGTCGCGGATCCTGGGCATCACCGTGTACCTCGGTATCCCGACCGGCCTGCCGGCCGCCGCCGCCGGATCCGGGCTGCTGCTCGCCGCCCTCGGCGGCGCCCTGTCGGCGAGCACCGCCCTCCACTTACGCCGCCGCCGTCCGGTGGGCACCCCCGCCGAGCCGTCCCCGGCCACCAGATAGGCGCGTGGCGAGCCGTCATGCCGTCGGCCCGCGCTTCGCGCGTCTCAGGCCACCCGGTGACCGCCCGGCCGCTGGGCTGTTTCCGGCGACCCGGTGGCGGATCGGTATGCCGTCGAGCCTTGCCCGGCCGCCTGGTGAACGCCCGCCGCGCCGCCGGGGTGTTCCGGCCGGTGAAAGGGCTCGGCCGGTCAGCTGGTGAGGGTGCGTAGCACCGTCGGGGCGTCGGGCATGGCGGCGAGCTCGGTGCGTACCGACGCCGCGGCGGCGCGGAACGTGGGCTCCTCCAGCAGGCGGGTGAGCCGGTCGGCGACCGAGGCGCCGGTGACCTCGGCCGGGTGCAGGGCCAGGCCGGCGCCGGAGAGCTCGATGGCTTCCGCGTTCATGAACTGGTCGCCGCCCTGAGGGAGGACCAGGTGCGGCAGGCCGTGCGTGAGCGTGCCGAGCATGACCCCGGCGCCGCCCTGGGAGACGACGGCGGTGCAGCGGGGCAGCAGCAGGGTGTGCGGCAGGTACGGGGCCAGCAGCACGTGCGCCGGCTGCCGGCCGAAGCCGGTGGGGTCGACGGCCGGGCCGACGGTGGCGACCACGTTCACCGGCAGCGCCGACAGCGCCGCGATCGCGGTGTGCAGCACGTTGCGGTTGTCGTGGAAGACGGTGCCGAGGGTGACGTGCACCGTCCGCTCGTACGGCAGCGCGTCCAGCTCCCTCGGCAGCCGCTCGCCGGGGGCCGGGGTGCCGGCGACGGGGCGCAGCGGCACCGCGTCCCGCCAGATCCGCTCATGCTCCGCCGACCCCGCCGACCCCGGTGAAGTACGCGAGCCAGTCCGCGCCGGGGCCGCCGCCGGCCTCGCGGTGCGTCGGGCCGGCGGTCCACGTGGTGACACCGCGGCCCCGCAGGTGGGCGACCACGTCGGCGCCCGTCGCGACGACGACGTCGTGCCCGGCGTCGCGGGCCGCGTCGATCAGCGGCAGCATCGGGTTGACGTGCCCGAACATCGGGCACGCGGTGAAGAGGACCCGCATACCCCGGTCCACGCACCCGGCGCCGCCCCGGTTCAGCGGGCACCGCCTCCAAGAATTCCGCGGAGGGCCGTCGAAATCATGGCGGGCCGTTCGACGCGTCAGTGAGCGCACGAACCGCGGCGCTCCCGACGTCACCGAAAGGGCCCGATCATGATTGACACCGCCACTCCCGGCCGGATCACCAGCACCGTCGCGCCCGCGCGAGGCTCCCGCGTGGCGCTGCTGGCCGGGGCCGGGGCCCTCGCCGCACCACTGTTCACCGTGGCGGCCGTCGTGCAGGCGGCGGTCCGCGACGGGTACGACATCACCCGCCACCCGGTCAGCATGCTCGCGCTCGGCGAGCCCGGCTGGGTGCAGTCCACGAGCTTCGTGGTGACCGGGCTGCTCAGCATCGCCGGCGCCGCAGGGGCCCGCCGGCTGCTGCGCGGCGGCCGGGGGCGCACCTGGGGGCCGGCGCTGTTCCTGCTGATCGGGGTGGGGCTGCTGGTCGCGGCAGTGTTCGAGATGGACGCGAGCGACGGGTTCCCGCTCGGTACCCCCGACGCCCCGCTGACCACGATGAGCGGGCACATGATCCTGCACAACGCCGGCGGCAGCCTGTCGTTCTTCTCGATGATCGCGCTGTGCTTCGTCCTCGCGTCCCGGTTCCGCGCCGAAGGGCGGCAGCGCTGGGCCGTGACCGGCCGGGTCGCCGGGGTGCTGTTCGCGCTCGGTCTCGGCTGGGCCATGACGGGCGGCGAGGCGGGCGCGCTCACCCTGTTCCTCGGTGTGGCCGTCGCCTGGAACTGGATCGCCGCCGCGATCGCGGGCCTGCCGCGGCGCTAGCTTCGGTGCAGCGCGGCGCGGTCGGCGGCGGCGCGGCCGGAGTCCCAGCCCTCGTCGCTGTCGACGCGGGTGCCGCGGCCGCGGACCGTACGCGGGAAGATCCGGTGCATCGTCTCCCGGACCTGCGCGTCCCGGGCGGCGAGCACCGGCAGCAGGTCGGGCGCCGCGCCCGGTGCCCCGCCCGGCGGGGGCTGGGCGGCGTCGGTGACGGCGGCCTCGCTCGCCTGGGCGAGCCGCTCGCCGATGCGGACCGCGAACCCGACCAGGAACGACTGCCGGAACGTCTTCAACCGGGCCCGGCCGGCCTTGCCGCCGGCCTGCCCGCCGGACGGCTCGGCCGCGGACATGGCCCGGTTCGCCTGTACCAGCAGCGACGTGTGCAGCAGGTCGACGGCGTCGATGTCGCTGTCGAACCCGAACACGGTCGCGAACCCGAGCTCCGGCGACCACACCGCATAGCAGCGGTTCGCGCCGGCGACGGCGTCGAGGAGGGCGGCCTTCTCGTTCTCGTACGGGTGGTCGACGCCGATGCGCCGGGCGAACGGCACGACGGCCGCCGAGCCGCCCCGGGCGACGAGCAGCGCCTCGTCGATGCTGTGCCGGGCGATCAGCTCCTGCGCCTTCGCGGTGTACGTCTCCGCCTCGGCCGGGTACGTGGTCGACTCCGCCTTCGCCAGCAGCGCCCGCACCCGGTCGAGCAGCCGGTCGTCGACCCGCGCGGTCCCGGCGGTACCAGAGACGGCGGTACCGAGGACACCGGCAGCGGGCGAGCCCGGCGGCGGGACGAGCACCTCGATCGGCGGCAGGGTCCGCAGGATGCCGAGCAGCACCAGCACCGTGTCGAGCACCTCGACCCGGTCGACCCGCCACCGGGCGGCGAGCCCGTCGACGTAACCGCCGTCGGCCGCCCACCAGACGGCGGCGCCGAGCGCGTCGGCCTGGGCCCGCCAGCGCGGGTCGACCGCCGCCGGCGGGAAGCCCCGCAGGTGCGCCGCGACCGCGTCGGTGACCAGCTGGGTGTGTGGCACGGCGCCGCGCCGCGCGACGACCCGGTGCAGCTCGCCGGGTTGCCAGCCGCGCTCGAACAGCCTCGCGCAGGCCGCCTGCACCGCGGCGAACAGCGCCGGGTCGACGTCGGCGGCGGGCGTGACGGTCAGCGTGTCGAGGCCGCGTTCATAGCCGACGCTGCCGTCGAGCACCGCCCTGATCTGTTCCGCCGCCGTCCGCACCGGGCAAGGCTACCCGTGCGCCGCGTGACGATCTGTGACCGCGCCGGGTGCCGCGACGCACATCCTCCACTGTGGATTTTCGGTGATAGGCTCCCGTCGCTGTTTCGCCAGGGACTCCAGTCAAGAAGGTGTTATGACTTCACGCGTCGTAGTCATCGGATCCGGCATCGGTGGTCTCACCGCGGCGATCGCGTTGCGGGCCGAGGGGCACGAGGTCGAGGTGTACGACCAGGCGGCCACGTTCGGAGCGATCGGCTCCGGGGTGTCGCTCGGGGCGAACGGCACCCGGCTGATGGACCGGCTCGGGCTCGGCCCGGCGCTGCGCGAGGTCGGCTCCGACCTGCAGCGCATCCAGTTCCACGAGTGGCGCACCGGTGAGCTGTTCTACGAGCACCCGATGGGCGACTGGTACACGGACCGCTTCGGTGCGCCGTTCCTCGGCCTGCACCGCGCCGACCTGCAGCAGGTGCTCCTGGACGCGTTCCGCGCCGGCGGCGGCGAGGTCCAGCTCGGCCGGCGCTGCGTCACGGTCGACGAGACGCCCGACGGGGTCGACGTCACGTTCGCCGACGGCAGCACCACCCACGCCGACCTCGTGATCGGCGCCGACGGGGTCCGCTCGACGGTCCGCCGGCACGTCGCCGGGCCCGACGAGCCCGTGTTCGCCGGCATGAGCTGCTTCCGCGGGCTCGTCCCGGTCGACCGGGTCCCGGGCGGCGACCGGATGGGCCTGACGTTCTTCCTCGGCCCCGTCAGTCACCTCGTGGTCTATCCGGTACGCCGCGGCGAGCTGATCAACTTCGTGGCGTACACGCGCGACGAGGCGTGGACCGACGAGTCGTGGTCGGCGAAGGGCGACGCGAGCCAGGCGGTCGCCGCGTTCGAGGGCTTCAACGACACGGTGCTGGCGATGCTCGGCGCGGTCGAGGACACCGGCCGCTGGGCGCTGTTCGACCGGGAGCCGCTGCGGCAGTGGAGCACCGGCCGGGTCACGCTGCTCGGCGACGCGGCGCACCCGATGCTGCCGCACGCCGGGCAGGGCAGCAACCAGGCCGTCGAGGACGTGGCGGTGCTCGCGCACTTCCTGGGGCAGCCGGACCTGACGGTCGCCCAGGCCCTCGCGGCGTACGAGGCGGTCCGCAAACCGCGGGCCCGGCAGCTGCAGCTCGGCTCGCGGGGCAACGCGAAGTGCTTCCAGGTGCCCGACGGGCCGGAGGCGCAGGCCCGCAACGAGCGCCTGGCCAACCTGCCCGACATGGTCAGCTGGATCCACTCCTACGACGTGCACGCGGAGCTTCGGGCGGCCGCGCCGGCGTAACTGGTGCGGTCCCGGCGCCGCGCCAGCGGCGCCGGGACCGGACGTTCAGCGCAGCGTGATCTCCGGGTACAGCGGGAACCCGGCGAGCAGCTCCGACGCCTGCCCGGACACCTTCGCCGCAACCGACGCGTCGAGGGTGTACTTCGCCTTGGAGTCCGCGGCGGGGCGGGTGGTGGTCAGCACGGTGGCGATGAGCTCCGCGATGGTGTCCATCTCGTTGACGCCGAGACCGCGGCTGGTCAGCGCCGGGGTGCCGATGCGCACGCCGGAGGTGTACCAGGCACCGTTGGGGTCGTGGGGGATCGCGTTGCGGTTGGTCACGATGCCGGCGTCCAGCAGCGCCGCCTCCGCCTGCCGGCCGGTGAGCCCGGTCGGCGCCCCGTTGAGCTGGGACGCGTCGATGAGCACCAGGTGGTTCTCGGTGCCGCCGGTGACGAGGTGCACGCCGCGGCGCAGCAGCCCGTCGGCGAGGGCGGCGGCGTTGTCCACGACCCGCTGGGCGTAGTCGCGGAACGGCGCGGTGCGCGCCTCGGCGAGCGCGACCGCCTTGGCGGCCATGACGTGCGGCAGCGGGCCGCCGAGCACCATCGGGCAGCCCCGGTCGACCTGGTCGGCGAGCTCCGGCTGGCACAGGACCATGCCGCCGCGCGGGCCGCGCAGCGTCTTGTGGGTCGTGGTGGTCACGATGTGCGCGTGCGGCACCGGGTCGAAGTCGCCGGTGAAGACCTTGCCGGCGACGAGCCCGGCGAAGTGCGCCATGTCGACCATGAGGGTGGCACCGACCTCGTCGGCGATCTCGCGCAGCGTCGCGAAGTTCACCTTCCGCGGGTACGCCGAGTAGCCGCCGACGATGATCATCGGGCGGAACTCGCGGGCGGTCTCGCGCAGCGCGTCGTAGTCCAGCAGGCCCGTCTGCGGGTTGGTGCCGTAGCTGCGCTGGTGGAACATCTTGCCGGAGATGTTCGGCCGGAAGCCGTGGGTCAGGTGCCCGCCCGCGTCCAGGGACATGCCGAGCATCCGCTGGTCGCCGAAGTCGTGCCGGAGCTTCGCCCAGTCACTCTCGGTGAGGTCGTTGACCTGCCGGACGCCGGCCTCCCGCAGGAACGGGGCCTCGACCCGCTGCGCCAGCACGGCCCAGAACGCCACCAGGTTGGCATCGATCCCAGAATGTGGTTGAACATAGGCGTGTGACGCGCCGAACAATTCCCGGGCGTGCTCCGCGGCAATGGACTCGACGGTGTCGACCTGCTGGCACCCGGCGTAGAAGCGCCGCCCGACAGTGCCTTCGGCGTACTTGTCGCTGAGCCAGTTGCCCATCGCCAGCAATGTGGCGGGGGAGGCGTAGTTCTCGCTGGCGATGAGCTTCAGCGACTCGCGCTGGGCGGTCAGTTCACCTGCGATGGCGTCCGCGATCCGCGGCTCGACGGCCCGAACCACGTCGAGGGCGGCATTGACCGCGATCGATTCGGAACTTTGCGCGCTCATGACGGGACCTCTCGACTGGGTAACGGCGAACCACGGTAACAGGCTAGAATCCGGTAGAATCAACGGCTCAGGACGAGAGGCGCTGCAACGGATCATCGACGATCCGCCACGCTCGACCTGGTTTCATCATTCGCAAGGGCGCCTTCCGTCTCACCCACGGAAGGTGGATCCATGGCGAGGACAACGGCGATCGGTGACCTGCGCGCGCTGCTCGACGAGCGGGTCGTCGTGCTCGACGGGGCGTGGGGCACCATGCTCCAGGCGGCCGGGCTCACCCCCGCCGACTACCGCGCCGATCTGATCGCCGCCGACCATACCCAGGATGTCACCGGAAACCCGGATCTGCTCAACATCACCCGGCCCGACGTGATCCTCGACGTCCACCGGCAGTACCTGGCGGCCGGCGCCGACATCACCACCACCAACACGTTCACCGCCACCAGCATCGCCCAGGCCGACTACGGCCTGGAGCGCCTGGTGCGCGACATGAACGTGCAGGGCGCGCGGCTGGCCCGGCAGGCCGCCGACGAGGCCGCCACCCCCGAGCGCCCCCGCTTCGTCGCCGGATCCGTCGGCCCGCTCAACGTCACCCTGTCGCTGTCGCCACGGGTCGACGACCCGTCGTACCGCGCGGTGACGTTCGACACCGTCCGCGCCGCGTACGCCGAGCAGATCAGCGCGCTCGCCGAGGGCGGCGTCGACCTGCTGCTCATCGAGACGATCTTCGACACGCTCAACGTGAAGGCCGCCATCGCCGCGGCCCGCGAGGTCGCCCCGCAACTGCCGCTGTGGATCTCGGTCACCATCGTCGACCTGAGCGGCCGGACGCTGTCCGGGCAGACCGTCGAGGCGTTCTGGCGCTCCGTCGAGCACGCCCACCCGCTCATCGTCGGCGTCAACTGCTCCCTCGGCGCGGCCGAGATGCGCCCGCACGTCGCCGACCTGGCCCGCCTCGCCGGCACGTACGTCGCGGCCCACCCCAACGCGGGCCTGCCCAACGCCTTCGGCGGCTACGACCAGACCCCCGCCGAGACCGGCAGCCTGCTGGCCGGGTTCGTGTCCGACCGCCTGGTCAACGTCGTCGGCGGCTGCTGCGGCACCACGCCCGCGCACATCGGCCGGATCGCCGAGTCGGTCCGGGGCATGGCGCCCCGGCAGGTCCCCACGCCGCCCCCGGCGACCCGGTTCAGCGGCCTCGAGCCGTTCGAGATCGGCCCCGACACCGGCTTCGTCATGATCGGCGAGCGGACCAACGTCACCGGCTCCAAGCGCTTCCGCCGGCTCATCGAGTCCGACGACCACCAGGGCGCGGTCGACGTCGCCCTCGAGCAGGTCCGCGGCGGCGCCAACCTCCTCGACGTCAACATGGACGCCGACCTGCTCGACAGCGAGCAGGCGATGACCACATTCCTCAACCTCATCGCCACCGAGCCCGAGGTCGCCCGCATCCCGATCATGATCGACAGCTCCCGCTGGAGCGTGCTCGAGGCCGGCCTCAAGTGCGTGCAGGGCAAGGGCGTCGTCAACTCGATCAGCCTCAAGGAGGGCGAGGAGCCGTTTCTGGAGCAGGCCAGGATCATCCGCTCCTACGGCGCCGGCGTCGTGGTGATGGCCTTCGACGAGATCGGCCAGGCCGACAGCGCCGAGCGCAAGGTCGAGATCTGCGGCCGGGCCTACGACCTGCTCGTGCACCGCGCCGGCTTCGCCCCCGAGGACATCATCTTCGACCCCAACGTCCTGGCCGTCGCCACCGGCATCGCCGAGCACAACGGCTACGCCAAGGCGTTCATCGACGCGCTGCCGCTGATCAAGCAGCGCTGCCCCGGTGCCCGTACCAGCGGCGGCATCTCGAACCTGTCGTTCTCCTTCCGCGGCAACGACGTGGTGCGCGAGGCCATGCACTCCGCGTTCCTGCTGCACGCCGTCCGGGCCGGTCTCGACATGGGCATCGTGAACGCCGGTCAGCTCGCCGTGTACGCCGACATCCCCGCCGACCTGCTCGAGCTCGTCGAGGACGTCCTGTTCGACCGGCGCGAGGACGCCACCGACCGGCTCGTCACGTTCGCCGGCACGGTCAGCGGCTCCGGCACCCAGCGGGTCGTGGACCTGTCGTGGCGCGAGGCGCCGGTCAACGAGCGGCTGTCCCACGCGCTCGTGCACGGCATCGTCGACTTCATCGAGGAGGACACCGAGGAGGCGCGCCAGCAGGCGGCCCGTCCCCTGGAGGTCATCGAGGGCCCGCTCATGGACGGCATGAAGGTCGTCGGCGACCTCTTCGGGTCCGGCAAGATGTTCCTGCCGCAGGTCGTCAAGAGCGCCCGCGTGATGAAGCGCTCCGTCGCGTACCTCGAGCCGTTCATGGAGGCGGAGAAGGAGGCCGCGCGCGAGGCCGCCCGCAACGAGGGCCGCGCCGAGACCGCCCGCACCCCCACCCGCAGCGGCCAGGGCAAGGTCGTCATGGCCACCGTCAAGGGCGACGTCCACGACATCGGCAAGAACATCGTCGGCGTCGTGCTCGGCTGCAACAACTACGAGGTCATCGACCTCGGCGTCATGGTTCCCGCCGCGAAGATCCTCGACACCGCGGTCGCCGAGGGCGCCGACGCGATCGGCCTGTCCGGGCTCATCACCCCGTCGCTGGACGAGATGGTCGCGGTCGCCACCGAGATGCAGCGCCGCGGCCTGAAGCTGCCGCTGCTCATCGGCGGCGCCACCACGTCGCGGCAGCACACGGCGGTGCGGGTGGCACCGGCGTACGACGGCAACACCGTCCACGTGCAGGACGCCTCCCGCGTCGTCGGGGTGGTCGCCGGCCTGCTGGACTCCGCGCGGGTCGAGCAGCTCACCGCCGACAACCGCGAGGAGCAGGAGCGCCTGCGCCGCCAGCACGCCGAGCGCCGGCACACCGCGATGCTCACCCTCGAGCAGGCCCGCGCCAACGCCTCCGACGTGTCCTTCGCCGAGCTCCCCACGCCGGACTTCACCGGTGTACGGATCGTCGAGCCTCCCCTGCAGGCGCTCCGCGAGATGATCGACTGGCAGTTCTTCTTCCTCGCCTGGGAGCTGAAGGGCAAGTACCCGGCCATCCTGGACCAGCCGGTCGCCGCCGAGCTGTTCGCCGAGGGCAACACCCTGCTCGACGAGATCATCGCCAACGGCTCCCTCACCGCCCGCGGCGCCTACGGCTTCTGGCCCGCCGCCGCCGTTGGCGACGACATCGTCCTGGACGTGCCGGGGGGCGGGTCACGGGTCACGTTCCCGATGCTGCGCCAGCAGACCGAGAAGCCCGACGGCCGGTCCAACCGCTGCCTCGCCGACTACATCGCCCCCGCCGGTGACGCCGCCGCCTTCCCCGACCACCTCGGCGGTTTCGCGGTCGCCATCCACGGCGCCGAGGAGCTCGCCGCCCGGTACGAGGCCGACAACGACGACTACCGCGCCATCCTCGTCAAGGCCCTGGCCGACCGGCTCGCCGAGGCGTTCGCCGAGTACATCCACCTCGAGGCCCGCCGCGCCTGGTTCGAGCCCGGCGCCACCCCGGCCCTGGAGGACCTGCACGCGGAGCGCTTCCGCGGCATCCGGCCCGCCCTCGGCTACCCGGCCAGCCCCGACCACTCCCTGAAGCAGGCCCTCTTCGACCTCCTCGAGGCCGACAAGCTGGGCCTGGCCCTCACCGAGTCCTTCGCGATGACCCCGGCCGCCGCGGTCAGCGGCCTCATCTTCGCCCACCCCGACTCGCGCTACTTCACGGTCGGCCGCATCGGCCGCGACCAGGTCGAGGACTACGCGACCCGGCGCGGCCTGCCGGTCGCCGAGATCGAGCGCTGGCTGCGCCCCAACCTCGCCTACGACCCGTCCTGACGTTGCCCGTGGCCCGGCGATCAGGTGCCGGGCCACGCCCGGCCGGCACGGTGGCGTCCGGTTGTCGCCGTCGCGCCGACCGGATGCACCGTGGTTGATCGAAGTCGCGTCCTGGCCGCCCTGGATGGCCACGGCGCGACTTCGATCAACCGGGCAAGATCACCAGTGCGCCGGCTGCTGGGTTTCACTGCCCGGGTGGCCGCCGTCGCGCCGGCTGGACCGCCAGCCGGACCGCCGTGATGATCCAAGTCGCGTCCCGGTCGTCCGGACGACCACCACCCGACTTCGATCAACCAGGCGAGATCACAAGTGGGCCGGTCGCGACCGCGACGGGGATCGGCCCGTGGCGGGGCGCTGGCACGATGAGGGCGTGACGCTGACGATCGACATCACGGGCATGCCGGCGCAGCGGTGCGGGTCCGCCCCGTCACCCCTCGCCGAGCCGGCGCGCCACCCGGCGGCGCGGGCGTGGGCGGCCGCCACGGCGGCGCTCGGCGTCGACCTGCTCGCGGCGCTGCGGTGACGTCCTTGACAGCGGGACAGTGGAGGGCATCAATTAACAGGAAACTTTACAATGAGTTTCGCTGGAGGACGCCGTGCACCGTCCCGCCCTGCTCGCCGCCGCCCTCGCCCTCGCCACCGCCGGCGTCGGGGTCGCCTGGACCGTCGCGGCCACGCCGGCCGCCGCCGCCGTGGTGAACCTGCAGGACGTGGTGCCCGCGCCCGCGTCCGTCCAGCCCGCGGGCGGGGTCACGTTCACCCTGGGGTCCGGGACCGGCATCCAGACCGAGTCGCTCGACGCCGGCAACGCCCTGGCCGCCCTGCTGCGCCCGGCGACCGGCTACCCGCTGCCGGTGACCACGGGCAGCGGCACGCCTTCCAGCGGCATCGCGCTGCTGCTGTCCGGCGCCGACGCCAGCGTCGGGGCCGAGGGCTACCAGCTCGACGTCACCGCCTCGCTGCTCACCATCCGCGCGCAGACCCCGGCCGGGCTCTACCACGGCGTGCAGACCCTCCGGCAGCTGCTGCCCCCGACGATCGAGGCGAGGACCGTGCAGAGCGGCCCCTGGACCGTCGCCGGTGGACGCATCGTCGACCGGCCCCGGTACGCGTACCGCGGCGCCATGCTTGACGTGTCCCGCCACTTCTTCAGCGTGGACACCGTCAAGCGGTACATCGACGAGATCGCCCAGTACAAGCTCAACGTGCTGCACCTGCACCTCAGCGACGACCAGGGCTGGCGCATCGTGGTCGACGCGTGGCCCCGCCTGACCAGCGTCGGCGGCAGCACCCAGGTCGGCGGCGGCGCCGGCGGGTACTACACCAAGGCCCAGTACACCGACCTCGTCGCGTACGCCGCCGCCCGCCACATCACGATCGTCCCCGAGATCGACATGCCGGGGCACACCAACGCGGCGCTCGCCTCGTACGCCGAGCTCAACTGCAACGGGGTCGCGCCCGCGCTGTACACCGGCACCGACGTCGGCTTCAGCTCGCTGTGCGTGAACAAGGAGGTCACGTACACCTTCGTGCAGCAGGTCCTCAACGAGCTGGCCGCTCTGACCCCCGGCGCCTACCTGCACGTCGGCGGCGACGAGGCGCACTCGACCAGCGACGCGGACTACCGCACCTTCATGAACCGCGTGCAGCCGTACGTCGGTGCCACCGGCAGGACCGTCATGGGCTGGCACCAGATCGGCCAGGCCGACCACACCGCGGGCCGGGTCGCGCAGTACTGGGGCACCACCACCTCCGACGCCGACCTCAGCTCCGCCGTCGCCAAGGGCGACAGGATCCTGCTGTCCCCGGCGAACAAGACGTACCTCGACATGAAGTACACCAACGCCACCCCGCTCGGGCTCACCTGGGCCGGCCTGATCGAGGTGCAGACCGCGTACAACTGGGACCCGGGCACCTACCTGCCGGGCGTACCGGCCGCCTCGATCCTCGGCGTCGAAGCTCCCCTGTGGAGCGAGACCATCCGCACCCTCGCCGACATCGAGTTCATGGCGTTCCCGCGCATGCCCGCCCTGGCGGAGCTGGCGTGGTCGCCGCAGTCCGCGCGAAACTGGGACACGTTCAAGGTCCGGCTGGGGGCGCAGGGGCCGCGCTGGACGGTGCAGGGAATCAACTACTACCGGTCGCCGCAGGTGCCGTGGGGGACGCTGCCGTCGCCTTCTGCCTCTGTGTCGCCGTCGCGCTCCGTCTCGCCGTCTGCTTCCCCGTCTGCCTCGCCGTCGCGTTCGGTCTCGCCGTCTGCCTCGCCGTCCTCCTCGGCGCCTGCCGGGGTGCTCGTCAACGGTGGGTTCGAGAGCGGGTCGCTCGCCCCGTGGACCGGCAGCCGCTGCTCGGTCGTGTCGTCGCCGGTCCGCTCCGGCACGAAGGCCCTGGCCGGCGCGGTCACCGCCGCCGACACCGCGCAGTGCCAGCAGACCGTCGCCGTCCAGCCGAACCGCACGTACCGGCTCACCGGGTACGTCCAGGGCAGCTACGTCTACATCGGCGCCACCGGTACCGGCGTCACCGCCAGCACCTGGACGCCCGGCACCGGCAACGCGTATGCCCCGCTCACCGTCACGTTCACCACGGGCGCCTCCACCACCTCCGTGACGGTCTACGTGCACGGCTGGTACGGCCAGCCCTCCTACTACGCCGACGACTTCACCCTCACGTTGGTGTAGCCAGGCTCAGTGTGTGGCGACGGCCCGGCCGGGGTAACCAGACCGATATGCGCACCAACGAGACATCACCGGTCCTGGGTATCCCGCCGGCCTCCCTCACCGACGAGGAACTGCTGCGCGAGCTGTCCAGCCTGCACGGCACCCGCCACGCCACGTTCCGCCACGGCTCCGAGGACGCCCTGACGAACCACTCCAGGCGCACCGACGAGCTGGAACGCGAGTACCTGCGCCGCTTCCCCGACCGCGAGGTCGACCCCGCCCGGGTCCGCTGACGCACCCGCCACCTCGCTCCCCGTCCCCCCGAGGTGCGGGGAGCGGGGTGGATCGGGTAGAGTACACAGACGTCACGGGCGATTGGCGCAGCGGGAGCGCGCTTCGTTCACACCGAAGAGGTCACTGGTTCGATCCCAGTATCGCCCACGTGCCTGAACGCCCCCTGCTCACGCAGGGGGCGTTCGCCGTTTGGCACGTGGATTCCTCGCGCAGGCTTCGCCTGCTCCCCAGCGGGGGGTTCCCACCCCGCGCCCCCCATGCTCCGCTGCGCTGCGCATGCGAGTCGCCCAGCCTGCTGATGCGCAATGGCTCGCTGGTCCGTGGTCGGCCCCGGGTACGTCATTCGACTTGCCTGCCCGCCTGGCTGATCGCCTGAGCGGTGGCATTCGGCCAGGAGGCGAAGGCCGCACGACCTGGAGCCCCGGCGTGTTGATCACTGCAACGCCTCGATACGGTCCGGCCCGGTGCCCCCGCTCCCTGTCACACCGGACGACAGTAGACCGGCGGCGTTACACGGTGGTGAGGACCTCCTCGACCAGGTCGCGCGGGATGCCGTGGGTGTCGTGCAGGTAGAGGAAGTCGTCCTCCGTCAATGGCCCCCGCAGCAGCAGCCGCTCGATCAGCGGGCGGCCGCGGCGCAGCAGGGACGCGAAGCGGCGCTCCTCGTACACCAGGACGTCGTGCACGTACAGGGGGTCGATGCGCAGGCCGTGGTGGTCCACAGTGGACGCGATCGGGTCCGCGGGAAGGTCCTGCAGGGTGCGGGACGGGTCGTCGCGCCAGAGGGTGGTCAGGACGCGGCGGACGAGGCGGCGCAGGACGTAGCCGCGGCCGGTGTTCGACGGGTGGACGCCGTCGCCGATGACGACGACGGACGCGCGGAGGTGGTCGTACACCAGCCGCGACGGTGACCAGAGCGACGACACGGTGCGTGTCCACGGCTCGAACAGGTCGATGTCGAACACGCTGGAGCGGCCCTGCAGGACCATCGCCATGCGCTCCAGGCCCATGCCGGTGTCAACGGAGGGCTGGTCGAGGTCGGTGAGGGAGCCGTCGGCGTGGCGCCGGTGGCGCATCATGACGTGGTTCCAGACCTCGACCCAGTTGTTGTCGGTGGAAGGTGTACCGGTGGGAGGGCCGTCGCCGGTCCAGATGAAGATCTCCGAGTCGGGGCCGCAGGGGCCGGTGGGGCCGTTGGACCACCAGTTGTCCTCGCCGAGGGTCTCGACGGGCACGCCGAGGTGCTGCCAGGTGTCCAGGGAGTCCGGGTCGCCGTGGTACACGGTGGCGTGCAGCGACCCGGGGTCGACGCCGAACCCGTCGCGCAGCAGCTCGAAGCCCCAGCGCAGGCTCTGCCCGCCGGGATAGTCGCCGAGCGACCAGGAGCCGAGCATCTGGAACATGGTCAGATGCGTGTCGTCGCCGACCTCGTCGAGGTCCGTGGTGCGCAGGCAGCGCTGTGAGCCGGTGAGGCGGCGGCCCAGCGGGTGCGGCCGGCCCTCGAGGTACGGCGTGAGCGGGTGCATGCCCGCGCTGGTGAACAGGACCGGGTCGCCCGGCGGCGGGACGAGGGTGGCGTCGCCGACGAGCTGGTGGCCGCGCTCGCGGTAGAAGTCGAGGAACGTGCCGACGATCTGGCGGGTGGTGAGGGTGGTCGTCTCCATCGCGGGGTCCTTCTCGGGATGGACCGGGTCGACGGATCCCGCCGCGCACACAGCACAGCCGGCGAACCGTCTCCGGTCGCCGGCTGAACTGGGAAGAAGATCAGGCAGCAGCGTCCGGCGAGCGGTGAGCTCGCGCGGCCGCGGCGAAGTCGTGCCTGATACGCATACGGCGAGTGTACCGGCTCAGAACCGCGACGAGTACTCCACGGTGAACCCGCTGTTCACGGGGGCGCCGGCGTTGGTGAAGCAGTTGATCCGGGCGCCGAGCGCGCCGACGCCCGGGGTCCACGGCTGGTGCAGGCCGCAGAAGTCCGGCGTGGTGCCGAACGCGGTGACCTGGACGTTGCCGGGCGGGGAGCCGATCGCGGCGAACGACACCGTCCAGACGGGCGGCCCGCCGGCGAGGACTCCGGCGGGGCCGCCGGAGTTGAAGTTCGTCAGCGCCGGTCCGAGCGGCGGGGCGTTCCAGAGGTAGCCGAACTTGTACGGCGGGGCGGCGCCACCGTACAGCGCGCGCTGGTACTGCCAGGTGAGCGTGAACCTGGTGTTCGCCAGGGCGCCGGCGGGGTTGAAACAGAAGACCCGGAAGAACTGGCCGTTGGCGGAGGACTGCCAGCTGGCGACCTTGCACCTGGCGCCGGCGCCGGGGTTGACGGCGGTGACCTGGACGCCACCGGCCTGCGGGCCGGCGGTGCCGAGCGCGGGCAGCGCAACGGAGTAGAGGCCCGCGCCGACGTTGGTGACGGTGTTGGCGGCACCGGTCGTGTTGTACTGCGTGATCGTGCCGCCGGCGGGGGCGGCGTCGACGTACCCGAAGCGCTGGGCGGCGAACACGCCCGAGCTGCGGGCGAACTGCACGGAGAAGCCGGGCTGCGGGTCGAGGATGCCGCCGGGGCGGTAGCAGCTGACCCGGACGATCTCGTCGGGGCCGGCGACGCCCCACGAGTCGGCCTGGCACCAGCGGCCGGGCGGGTTGGTGACGGCGTCGTGGACGGCGGTCACGTGCACGACGCCGCCGGGGACGCCGATGCCGGGGAACCTGACCGTCCACCGGCCGGGCACGCCTGGACTGACGGTGGTCGCGGCGGGCCACTGCTGCGACACCACCCCGCCCGACCACAGCGCGAAACCGAACGTGTCGGGCAGCAGCGCGGCGGCCGGCCGGGCGGCGGCGAGGGTGCCGGTGAGCACCGTGGCGAGCGTGACGGCGACTAGCCCTGCCAGTCGTCTGAGCCTCATACGGATGCCTCCATCCTTGGAAGGGGGAGGCAGCGTATCGACAAGCGTGGATGTTGATGGGTCGGATCAAGGACTCGCGGCCGGGCGCCGCACAAAGCGTCGTTTGGGGCGAAAGCGAGCGCTGCCGCTCAGCGGGCGCGCTGCTGCGGGCGGCGCTGCAGCTGCGGCGGCAGCAGCGACCCGCCCTGCTGCTGGCGCTCGCGGGCCTTCGAGGCCAGGCGGGTCAGGTAGAACAGGGCCGCGCCGAGGACGCCGACGTCGTCGAGGTAGATCGGGTCGGGCAGCAGGTCGACCGGGGAGATCGTGTAGATGATCGCGCCCCAGAACGCGAACTTGCCGCCGGCGCCCATCGCCTGCAGGTACTTGCCGGTCTTCCACACGCGGGTGGCCAGGACGATCGCGACCACCAGCACCGCGACCAGCAGCAGGCCGCCGATCACGATGAGCGCGTAGAACACGGTGTCGTCCATGGCGCCGAGTCTACGGGCGATACTGCCACCATGCCCGCTGACGCACCCGTGCCCGTCCTGCCGCCGCGGATCCGCAGCGACGACCCGGCGTCGTTCCCCGCATCCGTGTTGCGGGACCGCCACCCGGCCATCGTCGCCCGGGTGCTCGCCGACGTCCCGTTCGCGGCACCGGTACGCCACAGCCTTGCAAGCCTCTTGCAGGACCCGACGGTCACCCCGCTGCCGCGCGACGCGCACGACTGCGAGGACTGGGACCGGTGGGGCGAGCCGTACTTCGGCCGGTCGATGTTCGAGGTGCCGTTCCTGTGGGCGGAGAACTACTTCTACCGGCGCCTGCTGTACGCGACCGGCTACCACGAGCCGGGGCCGTGGCGGGGGATCGACCCGTTCGGCCCGCAGAAGGCCGCCGACGTGCCGGGGGAGCAGGAGCTGCGCGCCCTCGACGCGCTGCAGGTCCTCCCCGAGGACGAGCAGGCCTCGGCGCTGGTCGCCGCGTCGCTGTGGGGCAACCGTGCCGACCTCGGCTTCCAGCTGGCGCAGCGGGCGGCCGGCGAGGTCCACGAGCGGGTGGACGACCTCATCGCCGACGACACCGACCTGCTGTGGAAGCACCTCAACGGCGGCACGGTGTGCCTGGTGGCGGACAACGCCGGGCGGGAGCTGCTGCCCGACCTGGTGCTCATCGACTTCCTGCTGCGCACCGGGCGGGCTGCGCGGGTCGAGCTGCACGTCAAGCCGGCGCCGTACTTCGTCTCCGACGCGCTGACCGCCGACGTGCTCAGCGAGCTGCGGCGCTTCCCCGCGGACGGCGCCGTCGGGCGGCGGCTGTGGGCGGCGCTGCAGGACGGGACGCTGGAGCTCGTCACCGACGCGTTCTACTGCGCGCCGCTGGAGTTCCCCCAGATGCCGGCGAGCCTCGCCGCGCGGTTCGGGGCGGCGAGGCTCACCATCCTCAAGGGCGACCTCAACTACCGGCGGCTGGTGGGGGATCGCAGCTGGCCGGCGGAGACGTCGTTCCCGGGTATCACCGGATACTTTCCCGGGCCGGTCGCGGCCCTGCGGACGGTGAAGTCGGACGTGGTCGTCGGGTTGGCCGCGGGTGCCGCAGCGGGGCTACCCGCGTCATGGCGCACCAGCGGCGCTTTTGCCATGGTCCAAGTGCGACCCTGAGGCGGCGGCGGTGCCGCCGGCGGTGACCGTGGTCGTCGCCGCGGTGGTCGTCGTGGTGAAGGTCGGTCCGGCCCAGATGCGCTTCGTCATGGTGAGCACTCTGCCGGGCGGTACTTGGCGGCCACTTGCGGTCGGCTTGCGGAACCCCTCAAGGGTGGCGCGGGTCACGCATCGACGGCGCTCACCACCCGACATGTCCGACATGTACCGGCAAGCTTCAGCCAGACTTGAGCACCCCTTCGTTGACGATCACCGCCGGCGGCCGGCACCGCCCGCCCGGCCGCGGCGGCGTCGACCTGGAGGTGCAGAGCCTCGACGGATCCGGCAACAACCGGGCACACCCGCGCTGGGGACGCGCCGGGCAGGCGTACCGCCGGGTCGCGCCCGCGCGGTACGCCGACGGCTGCGGCGCCAGAACGACCCCGGCCTGGAGATGATCCGGAGGGTGTACGGGGTGGATTTCCGCCGGAACCCGGGTGACATCATCGCCCTCAACACCGACGTCCCCCGGTCACAGCTCACCCCGGACGTGTTCCTGGCACCCGCGGCGTAGGCGCGGGTTTTGTTCCGTAAACCTGGGTAGGACCGCGCAATGCAACCTGAAGCCGACGAGTCGGTGCCGGAGCTGGCGACTCAGCCTGACGACGAGCCGCCGGCGCCCGGGCCACCGTTGTCCGCACAGCCCGGCGGAGCCCAGACCGGCGCCGCGCAGGACAGCGCGACGCCGCCCAGCGCGGCCCAGAACAGCGCAGCCCAGAACAGCGCGCCCCAGAGCAGTGCGGCGCAGAGCAGCGCGGCGCAGAGCAGCGCGGCGCCGATGAACGCGCCGGGCAGCAGCTCGGGGCAGGTCAACGCCGCGCCGTACCGCGCGAACGTCGGCGGCACGTCCGCCGCGAACCTCGCGTCCCTGTGGAACGACACCGACCGGCAGCGCATCCGCGGCCGGTGGCAGGAACTGCAATCGAAGTTCCTCGACGACCCGCACCTGGTCGCCGGGGAGGCCGAACGGCTCGTCCAGGAGGCGGTCGCGTCCCTGACCACCTCCCTCGACTCGCGGCGCACCCAGCTGCACCAGCAGCGGGCCAGCCGCGGCCTCGACACCGAGAACCTGCGCGCCTCGCTGCGCGACTACCGCGAGTTCCTCGACCGCATTCTCGGCCTGTAACCGTTCACGGGAGTAGGGAGTTCACCATGAACTCGACGACGATCACGATCGGCCTGGTCGTACTGGCCCTGGCCGTCGGCGGCTGGATCCTGCTGCGCGGTGGCAAGGAGGAGGAAGAGGAGGAGGCGGCCACCCCGTCGGGCCCGCCCACCCCCCGCCCCCCGGCGCCGGCGACCCCCAACGGCATGTCGCCCAATGGCGTGTCCCCGAACGGGATGGCGGCCGGCGGCGTGCCGGTCAACGGGATGGCACCCAATGGCATGGCCCCCAACGCGATGGCCCCCAACGGGATGCCCAGCGGGATGCCCGCCGGGATGCCGGGTGCGATGGCCCCCACCGGCATGGCGGCACCGGCGACGTACGGCGCCGCGTACGGTGCGGCCGCCGCCCCGGCGATGCCCGCGCCGATGTCGTCGGTGCCGGCGGCCGGGACGTACTTCGCCTCGGCGTCCTCGTCGCTGACGTCGGAGGGGCACGCGTACGAGGTGCGCGCCCGCTGGCAGGAGCTGCAGCTGCGGTTCGTCGACGACCCGCAGACCGCCGCCGGTGAGGCCGAACGCCTCGTCGACGACGCGCTCGCGGGGGTCACCGCGTCGCTGAACGCCCGCAAGGACCAGCTCAGCTCGTGGCGGGCCAGCGGCCGCGACGACACCGAACAGCTGCGGGCGGCGGTGCACGGGTACCGCGACTTCCTGACCCACCTCGTCGGCCCGTAGTGACCGGGCTCGTTTGATACGTCATGTCATGCGGGCATACCTCCTGTGAAGGAGGACCGCCATGACAACCACCCAAGTTCTCATCACGATCGTCGTGCTCCTGGTGATCGCGGCGATCGGTTACGGCATCTGGTTCGTCACCCGGCGGCGGGCGCTGCAGCACCGGTTCGGCCCCGAGTACGACCGGGCCGTCGCCGAGGGTGACAGCCGCGTCGCCGTCGAACGTGAGCTCCGCGAGCGCGAACGGCGCCACGCCGAGCTCGAGCTGCGCGACCTGACCCCCGAGGCGCGCGCCCGGTACACCGCCGCCTGGGAGGAGATCCAGGCCCGGTTCCTGGACGACCCGGCGGGCGCCGTCCGCGACGCCGACGCCCTCGTCACCGACCTGGTCGCCGAGCGCGGGTACCCGAGCGGCGAGTACGAGGAGCAGGTCGCGCACCTGTCGGTCGAGCACGCCCGGACCCTCGGCCACTACCGCGACGCGCACGAGATCAGCCAGCTCAGCGACCGTGGTGAGGCCACCACCGAGCAGCTGCGCCAGGCCGTCGTGCACTACCGCACGCTCTTCTCCGACCTGCTCGGCACCGACGTCACCCCCGGCGCCGCGGCCACCACCCACACCGACACCCACACCGACCCGCACGACGCCGGGGACGAGCCGCCCGCCGCCGTGCCGGCGCAGCGTGACCCCGAAGACGTCGCCCACGACAGCCGCCGGTCGTAGGGCCGGGAAAGGACACCTCGATGCAGGACCAACGCGACACTGTGAACGAGGGGCACGTCCCCGCGCCCCGCGACCCGGCCGACGACAGCGACAGGACCGACGTCGCCGTGGGCACCGCCCACCCCCATGACACCGAACTGCGCGACGGCGACGTCCGGGAGGGGGAGCCGTACCCGGCGGGCACGTACGCGTCAGGCACCGCCCTCGCCGGCACCGACCACGACGGCGTCGCCGGCCGTGACGACGTCGAGGTCGTCGACCGCGACGAGGCCCTGGAGGAGGAGCGCGCCGAGACCCGGGACGAGGCCCAGGAAGAGGCCCGGGAAGAGGCCCGGGACGAGGCCTGGGACGAGGCTCAAGAAGACGCCCGGGAGGAGGCCGAGGCGCGCGGCGACACCGACTTCGTCCCCGCCGACGTGGACGCCCGGACCGACGACGAGCGCTCGGACGAGCGCACCAGCGTGTGGACCGCCGAGCAGACCGGCGACCAGGTGGACTCGCCGGCGGACGAGCGCGACGAGGCGGCGGCCGCCGCCGCGGAGGACGCCGAGGACCGTGCCTGGGCCGCCGAGCACGCGACCCAGCTGCGGGCCGGCTCCCTCCCCGAGGACCACGCGGACACCCGCACCGGCACCCTCCTGGAGGACCGCACCGACCCGGCCACGGACCACGACGCGACCGCCGGCAACGACACGGACGGCACCGTTGACTCGGACGCCGACGCCGACGCCGACGCCGACGCTGACGCCGCCGACGCTGACGCCGACGTGGCCGACGACACCGACGCTGACGTCGCCCGCGACGACGACGCCGACACCGCCGTGACCCATGACGCCGGCACCGACCTCGACCCCGGTGACGTGGTCGCGGTCCCCGTTCCCGTGAACGCCGAGTACGACGGGCACGCCGAGCACGACGGGCAACAGGAGCTGCGGCCCGGGGCGGTCGATGCCGCGCCGGTCGGGGCGATCTGGGCCGACGGCGCCGCCGACGGGTTGCGGGAGCGGTGGCGTGAGCTGCAGCTGCGGTTCATCGACGACCCGCGGTCCGTGGCCGGCGAGGCCGACCAGCTGGTCGGCGAGGCCGTCGCGACTGTCACCGGCGCCCTGGAGTCGCAGCGGGCCCGGCTGAGCGGCTGGCAGGGCGAGGGCGGCGACGACACGGAGCGGCTGCGCGCGGCCGTGCGCCAGTACCGCGACTTCCTGGACCGCCTGCTCGGCCTCTGACGCGAGGACGCGAGGTAGCTTCCACCACAAGCTACCCGGTGGTAGCCTCCCTGGTACCAGTCGGTACCAGGGAGGCTGCATGCATGTCCGGATCGCCATCATCGGGGCGGGGTTCGGTGGGCTGGGCGCCGCGATCCGGCTCAAGCGGCGCGGCCACGACGACTTCGTCATCCTCGAACGGGCCGGGGACCTCGGCGGGACGTGGCGGGACAACGTATACCCGGGCTGCGCCTGCGACGTGCCCTCGCACGTGTACTCGTTCTCGTTCGCGCTGAACCCGGACTGGAGCAGCACCTACTCACCGCAGCCGGAGATCTGGGACTACCTGCGCCGCTGCGCGAACCGGTTCGGGCTGCGGCCCAGCATCCGGTTCGGCACCGAGGTACGGCAGGCGTCCTGGGACGGGGCCGCCGGGCACTGGCGGATCGAGACGTCCCGCGGCGACTGGACCGCCGACGTGCTCATCAGCGCCGGCGGCCCGCTCAACGAACCGGTGATCCCGAAGCTGCCCGGCCTGGAGACGTTCCGCGGCGAGACGTTCCACTCCTCCAGGTGGGACCACGACCTCGACCTGACCGGCCGGCGCGTCGCCGTGATCGGCACCGGTGCGTCCGCGATCCAGTTCGTGCCGGCGATCCAGCCGGTCGTCGGGCGGCTGACCCTCTTCCAGCGGACCGCCGCGTGGGTCATGCCGCGCAACGAGCGGCCCCTGCGCCGCTGGGAGCACACGGTGTACCGGCGGATCCCCGGCGCCCAGCGGCTGATGCGCACGCTCGTGTACTGGGGCATCGAGTCCACCGTGATCGGCTTCCTCCGCCCGCGCGTGATGCGGCTGGCGCAGCGGATCGCGCTGCGCAACCTGCGCGCGGCCGTCGCCGACCCGGTGCTGCGCGCCCGGCTCACCCCGTCCTACGCGATGGGCTGCAAGCGGGTGCTGAAGTCCAACACCTACTACCCGGCGCTCACCAGGGACAACGTCGACGTGGTGACCGAGGCGATCGCCGAGGTCCGTCCACATGGGATCGTCACCCGCGACGGCGCCGAGCACGAGGCCGACACGATCATCTTCGGTACGGGCTTCCGCGTCACCGACCTGCCGATCGCCGAGCGGGTCCGCGGGCGGGACGGGCGCAGCCTCGCCGAGGTGTGGCAGGGCAGCCCGCGGGCGTACCGCGGCACCACCGTCGCCGGCTTCCCCAACCTGTTCCTGCTGCTGGGCCCGAACACCGGCCTCGGGCACAACTCCGTGGTCCTGATGATCGAGGCGCAGCTCAACTACGTGCTCGGCGCGCTGGAGCACCTGCGCCGCACCGGCGCCCGCAGCGTGGAGCCGCGCGAGGCGGCGCAGCGGGCGTTCGTGCACGCCGTGGACCGCCGGATGGCCGGGACGGTCTGGGCGACCGGCGGCTGCAGCAGCTGGTACATCGACGCCACCGGCCGCAACTCGACCCTGTGGCCGGGGTCCACCTGGCGCTTCCGCCAGCGCATGAAGCGCTTCGACGTCAACGCATACGAGGTGACCGCATGAGCAGGCCGGAGCGCAGCGGAGGGCTGCGAATCATGGGCTCAGGGTGGAGGTCAGGCCGGCGCCGGAGCGCAGCGGAGGTGACGGCATGACCGTGACCAGCGGCAGCGGCAGCATCCACAGCGTCCGCCGGGGCGCCGGTGAGCCGCTCGTGCTCATCCACGGCATCGGCCACCACTGGCGGGCCTGGGAGCCCGTCATCGACCTGCTCGCCGAGCACCACGACGTGATCGCGATCGACCTGCCGGGCTTCGGCCGCTCGCCGGCCCGGGCCGGGGACCTCGGCATGCCCAGCGCCGTCGAGGCGCTCGCCGGGTGGTTCGCCGAGACGGGGCTGGACCGGCCGCACGTCGCCGGCAACAGCCTCGGCGGCGCGATCGCCCTGGAGCTCGCCGCGGCCGGGCACGCCAGCTCCGTGACCGCACTGTCGCCCGCCGGCTTCTGCACCCCGGCCCAGGTGCGCCGGGCGCTGAGCATCCTGCGCGGGCACCGCATCGGCGCCTTCACCCCCACGCCGGTGCTGAAGGCCTTCTACCGCACCGGTTTCGGCAAGGCGTTCTCCTTCGGCTGGCTGGTGCGCAACCCCGGCGTGCTCACCGCCGAGCGCGCCCTCGCCGACACCCTGGCGCTGCGCGGCGGCAAGGGCTTCGCGGCGGTCGCCCGGCACGGCCGCGCGTACACGTACACCGGCCGTCCCGACGGCGTGCCGGTCACCATCGCGTGGGGCTCCCGGGACCGGATCTTCCTGCCGGTCCAGGCCGGCGTCGCCCGGGAGCGGCTCCCGTGGGCGCAGCACGTCGCGCTCGACGGCTGCGGCCACGTCCCGATGAGCGACGACCCGGCCGGCGTCGCCGCCGTCATCCTGCGGACCACCGCCGCCGCCCGCGCCCACGACGGCGAGCCGGCCCAGAGCTGAGCACCACGCAGAAGTCCGGCGCCGCTCAGAAGTGCACGAGCGTGCGGGCGCCGACGCCGTTGCGCATGCGGTCGAAGGCGTCGCCCACCTCGGCCAGGGAGACGTGGTCGGTGACCAGGGCGGCCAGGTCCAGCTCGCCCGCCCGGTAGTGCGACAGCAGCACCGGTACGTCCACCGCCGGGTCGGTGCTGCCGTACATGCAGCCGGTCAGCGTCCGGGCGAAGTACGCCACCTCCAGCGCGCTGAACGTGACCTCGTCGCTGCCGGAGCCGAGGCCGAGGACCGTGGCGCGCCCGCCGCGGCGGGTGACGGACCAGGCGGCGCGGATCGTCGCGGCCCGCCCGACGCACTCGACGGCGTGGTCGGCGCCGCGGCCGGAGGTCAGCGCGCGGATCTCCTTGGCCAGGGACGGGCCGGGCGCGAGGAAGTGGGTCGCGCCGAGGGACAGGGCCAGGTCCGCCTTCGCCGGTGCCGGGTCGACGGCGATGATCGTGGTGGCGCCGGCGATGCGGGCGCCCTGCAGGGCGGCGAGGCCGACGCCGCCGAGGCCGATCACGGCCACGGACTCGCCGGGGCGCACCCGGGCGGAGTTCAGGATCGCCCCGACGCCGGTGAGGACGGCGCAGCCGAGCAGGGCCGCCTCCTCCAGGGGGATGTCGGCGGGCACCGGGATGCAGGCGTTGGCGCCGATGACGGTCTCGGTGGCGAACGCGCCGGTGCCGAGGCCCGCGTAGACGTCCTCGCCGCCGGCGGTGCGGGCGAACGGCACCCCGCGGGCGTCGTCGGCGTGCGCGCACAGGTACGGCTCGCCGGCCTCGCAGAACCAGCAGGACCGGCACGGCGGCGACCAGTTGAGCACCACGTGGTCGCCGACCGCGAGACCGGTCACGGCCGAGCCGACCTCGGCGACGACGCCGGCGCCCTCGTGGCCGAGGACGACCGGGAACGGCTGGCGCAGCGTGCCGTTGGCCAGGGACAGGTCGGAGTGGCAGACGCCGGCGGCGGCCAGGCGCACCCGCACCTGCGCGGGCCCGACCGGGTTCAGGTCGACCTCCTCCACGGCGGCGGGGCCGTCCACGGCCCGCAGGACCAGGGCGCGGGTCACAGCTGGACCGCCTTCACCGACGTGAACTCCTCGTATCCGTGGACGCCGAGCTCCCGGCCGTAGCCGGAGTCGCCGATCCCGCCGAAGGGGGCGAGGGGGTTGAACGACGCGCCGTTGACGTCGACCTGGCCGGTGCGCAGCCGCCGCGCGACCGCGAGCGCCCGCTCGGGTGAGCCGGACCAGACGCTGCCGGCCAGCCCGTACCGGGTGCCGTTGGCGATGCGTACGGCGTCGTCCTCGTCGCGGTACCGGATGATCGACAGCACCGGGCCGAAGATCTCCTCCTGCGCGATCACGGACTCGGGGTCGACGTCGGCGAAGACGACCGGCGCGACGTAGTAACCGACGTCCGGCACGGATCCGGGCTCGTTCGCGAGCTTCGCGCCCGCGGCCCGGCCACGCTCCACATAGGACAGCACCCGGTCGCGCTGGGCCGCCGACGCCAGGGGGCCCAGGCGGGTGGCCGGGTCGGTGGGGTCGCCGACGGTGTAGCGGGACGCGGCCGCCACGGCGAGGCCGACCGCCTCGTCGTGCTGCGACTCGTGCACGAGCAGCCGGGTCCAGGCGGTGCACGTCTGGCCGGAGTTGAGCAGGCAGTTGCCGACGCCGACCTTCACCGCGGCGGCCAGGTCCGCGTCGGGCAGGACCACGTTCGCGGACTTGCCGCCCAGCTCCAGCGACACCCGCGTGAGGTTCTTCGCCGCCAGTGCCGCCACGGTGCGCCCGGCGCCCGTCGACCCGGTGAACGACACGAGGTCGACGCCGGGGTGCCCGGCGAGGGCCGCGCCGGTCGGGTCGCCGTACCCGGTGACGAGGTTGTAGACGCCGTCGGGCAGCCCGGCCTCGCGGACCAGCTCATGCAGGCGCAGCGCCGACAGGGGCGCGACCTCGCTCGGCTTGTGCACGACGGTGTTGCCGGCGGCGAGCGCGGGGGCGAGCTTCGCGACCGTCTGGTGCAGCGGGTAGTTCCACGGAGTGATCGCCGCGACGACCCCGACCGGGTCCCGCACGACCAGGCTGTTGCCGATGCGCTCCTGCGGCTCGTCGCCGGCGAGGAGGTCGACCATCGAGGACAGCACCGCGATCGGCAGCCCGACCTGGACCTTGCGCGAGATCGCAAGGGGCGCGCCCATCTCGGCGGTGATCAGCGCGGCGAGCTCCTCGGCGTGGGCGGCGAGCAGGTCGCGCAGCGCGGCGAGGTGCGCGGCGCGGGCGGCGCGCGGCAGCGCCGACCAGGGTCCGAGCGCGGCCCGGGCGGCGGCGACGGCCGGGTCCACGTCGGCGGTCTCGGGCACGGCCCCGATGACCTGCTCGGTCGCCGGGTTGTAGACGTCGATCATGACAGCGGCCCTCTCAGACGAACGCGTTCACGCCGGTGAGGGCGCGACCGATGATGAGCTTCTGGATCTGGCTCGTCCCCTCGTACACGGTAGTGACCCGCGCGTCGCGCAGGTATTTGCCCACCGGGTACTCGTCGATGTAGCCGTAGCCGCCGAACACCTGCAGCGCGGCGTTCGCCGAGCGGACCGCGGCCTCGGAGGCGTAGAGCTTCGCGGTGGAGGACTCGGTGGCGAACGGCAGGCCCCGGTCGATGAGGTCCGCGACCCGCCAGGTCAGCAGCCGGGCCGCGTCGGCCTCGACGGAGATGTCGGCGATGAGCTGCTGCACGAGTTGGAACGAGGCGATCGGCCGGCCGAACTGCTCGCGCTGCTTCGCGTAGTCCACGGCCGCCTCCAGGCAGCCCTGGATGATCCCGACGCAGCCGGCGGCCAGGGACATGCGCCCCTTCGCCAGGGCCGACATCGCGATCCTGAACCCTTCGCCCTCGGCGCCGAGCATCGCGTCGTCGCCGACGGTGACGCCGTCGAACGTCAGCGCCGCGGTCGCCTGGCCGCGCAGCCCGAGCTTGCCGTGGATCTCCTCGATGCGCAGGCCGGGCGTGCCGGTGGGGACGAGGAACGCCGAGACGCCCTTCGGGCCCGGGCCGCCGGTGCGGGCGAAGACCACTGCGACCTGCGCCCAGGTGCCGTTGGTGATGAACATCTTCGACCCGTCGAGGCGCCAGCCGCCGTCGACGCGGGTGGCGCGGGTGGCCAGGGCGCCGGCGTCGGAGCCGGTGTCGGGCTCGGTCAGGGCGAAGCAGCCGAGGGCGTCGCCGGCGCACAGCCGCGGCAGCCAGGCGGCCTTCTGCGCGGGGGTGCCGTAGCCGTTGATGCTCTTCGCGACGAGCCCGAGGGACACCGACACGATGCCGCGCACCGACGAGTCGCCCTTGCCGAGCTCCTCCAGCACCAGGCAGTAGGTGGTGTGGTCGCCGCCGCTGCCGCCGTGCTCCTCGGGGATCGTGATGCCGAGGATGCCCAGGCCGGCGAGCTTCTTGACGATGCCCAGGTCGACGTGCTCGGCGCGGTCCCAGGCGGCGGCGTGCGGGGTGATCTCGCGGCCGACGAACCCGGCGGTCACCTCGCGGATCGCGCGCTGTTCGTCGTTGAGCGTGAAGTCCATGGGCAGTCCTTCAGCGGCTGGGTCACTTAACTAACGCCGTTAGTTTCTAAGATCGTAGCCATGGTCCGCCCCAGAACGCCACTCCTCAGCCGTGACCGCATCGTCGAGGTGGCCACCGCGATCGTCGACGCCGACGGGCTCGACGCGCTGTCCACCCGGCGGCTGGCCCGTGAGCTGGGCGTCCAGGCGCCCTCGCTGTACAACCACTTCGCCACCAAGGAGCAGATCGTCGACGCGATCGGCGACAGCATCGTCGCCGGCGTCGACCTGTCCATGCTGGGGCGCGACCCGTGGCCGGAGGCGCTGAAGGCGTGGGCCCGGGCGTACCGGGCGGCGTTCCGCGCGCACCCGAACGTGGTGCCGTTCCTGGCCCGCGGCCCGGCCCGGCGCCCGGCGTCGCTGCGCCTGGCCGACGCGGTCTACGGCGCGCTCGTCAGCGCCGGCTGGCCGCCGGGGCACGCCACCCGCATCGGCGCGACCATGCGGTTCTTCGTCGCGGGGTCGGCCCTGGGCTCGTTCGCGCTCGGCTTCGTCGACGACCCCGACCTGTACGCGCGCGACTACCCGCACCTGCGCGACGCGCACCGCCTGGCCGGCCAGCACGCGCACGTCGACGACAGCGCGTTCGAGCTGGGCCTGGAGGCGCTGGTGGACGGCCTGGAGCGCAAATTCGAGCAGCTGCCGGGCTGACCCCCGCGCGACCGCCTCAGGCGACCGCCTCCTGCGGCATGACGAGCAGGATCTGCCCACCGGGGCGGGTGCTCATGCGCACCGGCATGCTCAACATCCGGCCGGCGCGGATCAGCACCGTGGCCGTGTCCAGGTCGGCGACGCGCAGGCCGGGGGAGCCGGAGCGGGACGGCCCCGACACCAGCAGCACGCCCCGCCACGCCGACTCGGCCAGCTGGCGGGCGTGGCGGATCTGGCGGGCCGAGCGCGGCAGCGCGGGGGCGCCGCACAGGTCGGCGTAGCCCTGCTGCCAGGCGCGGTCGAGGAAGGCCGCGGTCGACGGGGCGGTGACCACCCGGAAGATCTCGTACCGGTGGCGCGTGCCCGCGGTGTAGCGGTGCACGCTCGCCGAGTGGCCGGCTGCCCCCAGCAGCTCGACCAGCCAGTCCGCGGCGACGGACCGGTTGAACTCGGCGAGCACCCCCGCTGGTGCGTGCGCGAAGGCGGTGCGGACCCGGGCGCCACCCAGCGTCCGGGACCGCCCTCCTCCACCGCACACCCCTGTACATCGCACCAGCACGGCCGCCTCGAACGCGGCGACGGTCGAGGCCCTGTAGCGCTCGCCGGTTGACACGATGTTCACCCGTTCACCGTGGCGGGTCGCCCCGGGCGGGCGGAATCGCGGGCGTCGTTCCTTGAGCAAACCTTGACGCTGCGAAACGCCCGGAAAATCCGCCGGCCGGACCGTTCGCGTGGATCATGCGGCGGGCATCAGGACCTGCGTGCAACGGCTGGCCGCGAGGGTGGTGCCGGCGGTGTCGTACAGCTCCGCGGCGCAGAACACGACCTTGCGGGTGCGGCGCAGGACGGTGCCGACGGCGCGCAGCGTCCCCGGCCGGGTCGGGCGGAAGAAGTCGACCCGCAGGTCCGCGGTCAGGAACAACTCGCCGCGGTCGAGGGTGGTGAAGCAGGCGCCGCCCATCGCGGAGTCGAGGATCGCGGTGACCAGGCCTCCCTGGATCACCGGCCCGCCGGGGGTGGTGAAGCCGTACTCGACGGTCGCGTCCCACTCCACGGTCGACCCGCCGGGCTGCCAGCCGGTGCGCCGGAACCCCAGGGTCCGCCACAGGTTCGGCCCGTCGCCCCGGCTGCCGTTCCAGTCGCCGGCGTCGGCGTAACGCTCACCGGCGGTGATCGGGCGGTCCGTCATCGTGCGGCTCCTCACGGTAAGGGTTGACACTCCCGGACTATCGGCATAGTCAGTGTAGAAACTCTGGGACAGGAGGACGTCGATGTCCAATCTCGCCCGGCTCGCGGAGGCGTCGCTCGACCGCCACGGCGACTACCCCTCGCTCTGCTTCGAAGGCACCTGGCACACCTCCGGCGAGGCGCACGACCGCGCCACCCGCATCGCCGGCGGGCTGCGCGGGCTCGGGGTGCGCCCCGGCGACCGGGTCGCCGTCGTCATGGCCAACTGCCCGGAGGTCACGCAGGTGTACCAGGCGGTGTGGCGGGCCGGCGCGGTCGTCACCCCGGTCGTCTTCCTGGTCACCGCCGACGAGCTGCGCCACGTCCTGCGCGACTCCGGCGCCGTCGCCGTGGTCACCTCCGCCGAGCTGCTGCCGAAATTCGGCGCCCTGCTCGGCGAGCTCGGCGTGCCGGCGGCCGTCGTGGGCACCCCGTCGTTCGACGCGCTGCTGGACGCCGGCCCGCTGCCGATCGCCGACCGCGGCGCCGGGGAGCTGGCAGCCCTGCTGTACACCGGCGGCACCACCGGACGCAGCAAGGGCGTCGCGCTGACCCACGCCAACCTCGCCCACGCCGGGCGGGCCTCCCGCGAGGCGGCGCACGTGCCGGGGCTGACCGTCGGCATCACCGCCCTGCCCCTGTCGCACTCCTACGGCCTGCTCGTCACCGTCGGCGCGATGCAGGCCACCGAGCCACCGGTCGCGGTGCTGCAGCGCTGGTTCGAGCCGGCCGGCTGGCTGCGCCTGGCCGAGCGGGAGCGGGCGCAGACCGCCGCCGTGGTCCCGTCGATGCTGGTCATGCTGCTCGCCCAGCCGCTCGCCGGGCACGACCTCAGCGCGCTGCGGTTCGTGCACTCCGGCGCCGCGCCGCTGCCGCCCGCAGCGGCCGAGGCGTTCGAGCGGCTCGTGCCGTCCGCGCGGGTCCTGGAGGGGTACGGCTGCACCGAGACCGGCGGCATCGTCAGCGCCAGCCCGCCCGGGGCGCCCCGGCGCGGCACCGTCGGCCGGCCCGTCGAGGGCGTCGAGGTCCGCCTCGCCGACGACGGCGAGATCCTCGTGCGCGGCCCGAACGTCATGCGCGGCTACTGGGGCGCCGAACGCGGCGCGGGGCTCGCCGACGGCTGGTTCGCCACCGGCGACATCGGCACGCTGGACGCCGACGGGTACCTCAGCATCGTCGACCGCAAGAAGGACCTCATCATCCGGGGCGGGTTCAACGTGTACCCGCGCGACGTCGAGGACGTGCTCGCCGCCCACCCGGCGGTCGCCATGGCGGCCGTGGTTGGGCGGCCCGACGAGCGCCTCGGCGAGGAGGTGGTCGCGTTCGTCTCGCTCACGGCGCCGGCCACCGCCGAGGAGCTCGACGCCTACGCCCGCGAGCACCTCGCCCCGACGAAACGGCCCCGGGAGATCCGGGTGCTCGAGCAGATCCCGCTGACGTCCGTCGGCAAGCTCAACCGCAAGGCGCTGCGAGCCCTCATCTGAGCACGCGCTCCTCTACCATGGGCGCACGATGCGAGTGATGCTGGTCGAAGACGACGCACGGGTGGCGGCCGCACTGGCCACCGCCCTCCGTCGGCGCGGGCACGACGTCGCGCACTGCCCGACCGCGCAGACCGCCCTCGACACCTTCGCCGGTGAGCCGTTCGACCTGGTCCTGCTCGACCTCAACCTGCCCGACGGCGACGGCATCGAGGTGTGCCGCACCCTGCGCCGCAAGGACGAGTCGGTCGCGATCATCGCCGTCACCGCCCGCGGCGAGGAGCGCGACCGGGTCATCGGCCTGCAGACCGGCGCCGACGACTACGTCGTGAAGCCCTACTCGATGGCCGAGCTCAACGCCCGCATCGAGGCGGTCCTGCGCCGCGCGTCGCGGGCCCCGCAGAGCGCCGTCGAGGTGCTCGCCGCCGGCCCGGTCCGCGTCGACGTCGCCGCCCGGCAGGTCGCCGTCGCCGGCCGGGACGTCGCGCTCACCCGCAAGGAATTCGAGATCCTCACCGTGCTCGTGCGCACGCCCGGGGTCGTCGTCTCCTACGACCGGCTGATCCTCGCGGTGTGGCAGACCAGCTTCGTCGGCCGGCACACCCTCGACGTGCACGTCGGCTCGCTGCGGGCGAAGCTCGACGTGCCCGGGCTCGTACAGACCGTCCGCGGCGTCGGATACCGCCTCGCGCCGGGGCTCTGAGCCGTGCGGGTCCGCCTCGTCACCACCTACCTGCTGCTGCTGTTGCTGGTGCTGGCCGCGCTGGAGGTGCCGCTCGCGCTGAGCATCGCCGGGCGCGACACCCAGCGGCTCGTCGCGGACCGACTCGCCGACGTGACCCGCTTCGCGACGCTCGCCGAGCCGGCGCTGCGGGCCGGCGAGACCGGTCCGCTGCAGGCCGAGCTGCAACGCTACGACGAGGTGTACGGCATCGCCGCGTTCGTCGTGGACCAGGACGCCAACCCGATGGTCAGCTCCCGCGACGGGCTCACCGTCGGGTCCGCCGACAGTGCCGTGCGGCGCCAGGTGCTGCGCGCCCTGGAGGGCGGCGAGGCCAGCGACGACGGCACCATCTGGCCGTGGCGGCTCGACCCGTTCGTCGTCGCCGTCCCCGTCGGCCGCGGCGGCGAGGTCATCGGCGCCGTCGTCACCATCTCACCGATCGGCCGGCGCGTCGCCAGCGTCCGCACGGCGTGGAGCGTCCTGGCCGGCGGCGGGCTGGTCGTGCTCTTCGCCGGCATCGTCGCGGCCTGGTCCCTGGCCCGCTGGACGCTGCGCCCGGTCGCCGAGCTCGACGCGGCCGCCCACGAGCTCGGCGCCGGCGACTACGCGGCCCGGGTCCCCGCCGCCGACGGCCCGCCGGAGCTGCGCCGCCTCGGCTCCGCGTTCAACGACATGGCGGCCACCGTCGCGGACTCCCTGGAGCGGCAGCGCGCGTTCGTGTCCCACGCCAGCCACCAGCTGCGCAACCCGCTGACCGCGCTGCGGCTGCGGGTCGAGGACCTCGGCGTCGACCTCACCGAGCCGCAGGCCGTCGAGGGGCACCGCCTCGCGCTGGAGGAGGCCGAGCGCCTCGGCGACGTCCTGGACAGCCTGCTGACCCTGGCCCGCGCCGAGCGCGGCAGCTACGACCTCGCCGACGTCGACGCCGGGGAGGTCGCCTGGGCGCGGGTCGTGGCGTGGCAGCCGGTCGCGGCGAAGCGGGACATCACCCTGCGCTACGTGCGCCCGCCCCACCCGCTGCGAGTCCGGGCCGTCACCACCGCGCTCGACCAGGCCCTGGACGCCCTCATCGACAACGCGGTGAAGTTCTCCGGCGCCGGCGGCACCGTGACGGTCCGGCCCGCCGCCGACGCCGGCGGGGTGGCCGTGCACGTGCTGGACACCGGCCCCGGCCTCACCGCGCAGCAGCGGGAGCTGGCCACCGAGCGGTTCTGGCGGGCCCCCGACGCGCAGAACGTCGACGGCAGCGGCCTCGGCCTGCCCATCGTCGCCGTCCTCGTCGAGGCGTCCGCCGGCCGCCTGGACCTGCTGCCCAACGAGCCGACCGGCCTGCACGCCAAGGTGTGGCTGCCGAGCCCCTGACGGCCCCACCGCGGGATCCGCTGGCGGTCAGGCTTTCTGCGAGCGGTAGTAGCGGGCGGCGCCGCGGTGCAGGGGCAGCGGCGGGGTGCTGATCGCGGAGCGGATGTTGAGCCGGCCCGCGGCCTGGTGCGCCTTCGCCAGCTCGTCGCGGCGCTCGAACAGCAGCCGGGTCACGTCGTGCGCGAGCGGCTCCGGCATCGACACCCGCACCACCAGGTAGTTGGCGATGCCGATGGTGACGGTCGGGCTGATGCCCCGGTACGTGGAGGCCGGCACCACCCGCTCCGCGTAGTAGTCGCCGTGCACCCGCAGCTGCGGGATGTGCCCGTCGAGGGCGACCAGCGCGATCGGGAACCGCTCGGCGAGCTGCTTGATCGCGCCGACCGGCAGGCCGCCGGAGAAGAAGAACCCGTCGACCTGGCCGCGCTCCAGGGCCGCCGCCGAGTCCTCCACGTTGAGCTCGCGCCGGTCGACGCGGGCCTTGAAGCCGGCGCCGAGGGTGTCGAGGATGCGGTTGGCGGTGATGCCGGTGCCGGAGCCCTGCGCGCCGACCGACACCCGCCGGCCCTGCAGGTCGGCGACCGACGCGATCGGCCCGCCCCGGCGCACCACCAGGTGTACGTAGTCGTCGTAGATGCGGGCCAGGGCGGCGAGCTGGTTGGGCGAGGTCGTGGCGGCGGAGCCGGTGATGTCGGCCTGCGTGAACGCGAGCTCCGCGGTGCCGACCAGGACCCGGTGCACGTTGTCGTCGGAGGCGGCGGTCTCCAGGACGCTGGCCTGCACGCCCGGCAGGTACTGCCCGGCGAGCCGGGAGATCGCCGAACCGTACGCGTAGTAGACCGCGGCCTTGCTGCCGGTCGCGATCCGCAGCATGCCGCTGGCCTCGCCCCCGTCGCCGTCGCACGCGGCGAGCAGCGCCAGCCCGGCCCCGCCCGCCAGCAGCGCCCGCCGCCTCACACCCGCCGCCGCGCGGTCGCAGCCTCACGTCGCCGCCGCACGGTCGCCGCCGTGGGCGGAGCCGGCCGCCGCCGCGCGTGAGGGCGGCTCATGCCGTCACCTCCGCTGCGCTGCGGCGCCGGCCTGAGCTCCACCCTGAGCCAATGATTCGCAGCCCTCCGCTGCGCTGCGGCCTGCTCATGCCGTCACCTCCGCTGCGCTGCGGCGCCGGCCTGAGCTCCACCCTGAGCCCATGATTCGCAGCCCTCCGCTGCGCTGCGGCCTGCTCATGCCGTCACCTCCGCTGCGCTGCGGCGCCGGCCTGAGCTCCACCCTGCGCCCATGATTCGCAGCCCTCCGCTACGCTCCGGGCCGCTCATGCGGCGGCGCCGTCCAGGCACGCCTCGAGGATCTGCAGCGTCTCGTCCGGGGTGCGGTGCCGCACCGTGGTCATCCCGAGCTCGCGCGCCGGCTTCAGGTTGCCGGGCAGGTCGTCGACGTAGACGCACTCCTGCGGCGGCAGGCCGATCGCGGCGGCACCCAGCATGTAGATCGCCGGGTCCGGCTTGCGGACCCCGACGTCACCGGAGATCACGATCCCGTCGAACAGCTCGTCGAGCAGGATCCGGTCGTACCGCTGCGAACCCCACGAATTGGAGATCAGCCCGGTGCGGATGCCGCGCCCGCGGGCGGCCCGCACGAAGTCGAGCATCGCGACGTCGGCGGTGGTGGCGCCGAGCAGGCGCTCGATCAGTCCCTCCGGCGCGACCCCGAGCAGCGCCGCGAACCCGGCCTCGAACTCGGCGTCGGGCAGCGTGCCGTCCTCCAGCCCGCCGAGCAGCGCGCGGGCCTGCGGGTCGCTGCGGAACAGGTCCCGGACCGTGCCCGCCGGCAGCCCCTCGCGTGCGCAGAACGCGTCGAACGAGGCGAACACGTCGGTGGTCAGGACCCCGCCGTAGTCGACCAGCAGCCCGCGCAGCGTCACGAGATCCCCATCCCCTCAGCCGTCTCCTTCGCCAGTGACTGTACGACCTCCCGCGCCTGCCCGGCCGCCCGCTGCCGGGTCGCCGACGTGCCCCGGGCCCGCAGGTCCTCGAGCAGGTCGACGGCGACCTCCCATTCGCCGCGGGCCTCCAGGGCCGGGCGGACGTGCGCCATCAGCGCGTCAACGCGGGCCCCGGCGGGCAGCGCGGAGCGGGTCGACGGGTCGACGAGGTGCCCGCTGAGACCGGACCTGGCGGCCCGCCAGGTGGCGGCGCGCAGCAGCACCTGCGGCGCCTCCGGCAGCGGCCGCCCGGCGGCGTCCTCCTCGGCGGCGACGGTGACCAGGCCCCGGGCCAGCGCGGCGAGCAGCACCGCGTCGTCGACCCGCGGGCAGGAGTCGGCGACCCGCACCTCGACGGTCGGGTACCGCGCCGACGGCCGGGCGTCGAAGTAGATCATCCCGGCGTCGCTGATCACGCCGCTGTCCACGAGCGTGTCGACGACCCGCTGGTACTCCGCGGCCGAGCCGAGGTCCGGCGGCGGGCCGACGGTCGGCCAGCGGGACGTGACCACGGTGCGGTAGGAGGCGTACCCGGTGTCGTGCCCGGCGAAGTACGGCGAGCTGACGCTGAGCGCGAGCAGCGCCGGCAGCCACTCGCGGATCCGCCGGGTGATGCGTACCGCCAGGTCCTTGTCCGGCACCCCGACCTGCACCTGGCAGGCGGCGACCTGCTGCTCGTCGACGAGTTGCCGGTACTCCTGGGCCATGCGCTCGTACCGCTTGTCCGGGTAGACCCGGCTGGGGCCGCTGCCGGAGCCGGGGACCGTGCCGGCCGCGACGATCGCCAGGCCGAGCCGCCCGGCGACCTCCACCAGGGACCGGCGCTTCTCGATCAGGTCGGCGCGCAGCGCGGTGAGGTCGGTGTGCACACCGGTGGCCGTCTCGACCATCGAGCGGTGCAGCTCCGGCTCGGCGTCGGCGCCGCGCAGGACCCGCCGCGCGGCCGGCTCGAGCTCGCCGGTGTCGGCGTTGACGACGTGGAACTCCTCCTCCACGCCGATCGTGTCGCCGGTGCCTACCATCGGCTGTGCACCGACGCGCGGACCAGCTCGTCGTACACCGCGCGGACCGCGTCGTGGATGGCGGCGGGCAGTGGCTCGGCGGCCCCGGCGGCGGCGTTGGCGCGGGCCTGCCCGGCATTGCGGGCACCGGGGATGACCACCGACACGGCCGGGTGGTCGATGATCCAGCGCAGCGCGAACTGGGTCATCGTCAGGTGCTCGGGCTTGAGCGGCGCGAGCCGGCGCACCGCGGCCAGGCCGGTGCCGTAGTCGACGCCGGAGAACGTCTCGCCCTGGTCGAACGCCTCGCCGTGCCGGTTGTACGTGCGGTGGTCGTCGGCGCCGAACGTGGTGTGCTCGTCGTAGCGGCCGGACAGCAGGCCACTGGCCAGCGGCACCCGCGCGATGATCCCGACGCCCATCTTCTCCGCCGCCGGCAGCACGTCGTCGAGGGGCTTGAGCCGCAGCATGTTGAAGATGATCTGCACGGTCGCGACGCCGGGCCGGGCGATCGCGGTCAGCGCCTCCGCGGTCGTCTCCACGCTGACGCCGTACGCCTTCATCCGGCCCTCGGCGACCATCAGGTCCAGCGCGTCGAACACCTCGTCGGTGGAGTACACCTCCGACGGCGGGCAGTGCAGCTGCACCAGGTCGAGGGTGTCGACGCCGAGGTTCTCCCGGGACCGGTCGTTCCACGCGCGGAAGTTGTCGAGGTTGTACCGGCTCGCCTCCTGCGGCACCCGCCGGCCCATCTTCGTGGCGACGGTAACGCCGTGCCCGGCCGGCAGGCCGCGCAGGAACTGCCCGACGAGGCGTTCGCTGCGGCCGTCGCCGTACACGTCGGCCGTGTCGATGAACGTCACGCCTGCCTCGTGCGCGGCGGTGAGGGTGGCGAGGGCCTGCTCCTCGTCGACCTCGCCCCAGTCGGCGCCGAGCTGCCATGCGCCGAGCCCTACCACGCCGACCGGGGCACCGGTCCGTCCTAAGATCCGTTCCTGCATCCGCCAAGCCTATGGCGTCACGGGAAGACCGGCACGTCCTGCCGCACGAGACGCCAGTTCGGCGTGAAGAAGTCGGCCGGGTCGATGACGCCCTTCGCCTGGGCCCAGTCGATGAGCAGCTGCCGGATCTCCTGCTGCGCGTTGTACACCTGCGGCTTCACGATGCCGGGGAAGTTGCCGCCGCCGGAGCGCCGGTAGTTGTTCACCGCGACCACGAACTCCTCGGTGTCGCCGACGGGCGTCGTGGTGCCGGGGTGCACCAGCCGGGTGATGCGCTGCCCGACGGGCCTGCTGATGTCGATGTCGTACTCGACGCCGGAGATCGTGTCGTAGTTGTAGTCCGGCACGGCCGGGTCGCTGATCGTCGCCGGGTCGGCGGTCGCGCCCACCGGGAGGGTCACGAAGTACTTGGCCGAGTACTCCAGGTAGGCGCGGACCTCGGCGCCGGTGAGCACGACGGCCTCGAGGGTGTTGTCGTAGATGTACAGCCCGGCGACGTCCTTGATCTTGACCTGGCCGGCCGGGAACACGGCGGTGCGCGAGAACGGCGCGGCGATCGACAGGATCGGCCGGGCCGTGCCGAGGGCGGCGGCGACCGTGTCGGTCTGCACCTTGTTGATGTAGTCCAGGATCGGCGTGTCCCGGTACCGCGACTCCGCCGCCGACAGCGTCTGCGTGGACGTCGCGACGACCTGGTTGACGTAGGCGACGGTCTTGGCGTGCTGGGCGCGCACCGCGGCGAGGACCTTCGGGTCGGCCTCGACCGTGTTGGTGTTCAGCGTCGTGGCCGCCTTCGAGGTGATCGTCCAGCGGTTGCGCTCGCGGCTGAGCTGGAAGTCCATGCGGGTCAGCCGCTGGCCCCACTTCGACGGCTCCGACAGCAGCACCTGCGCGCCGGTGGCGGCGTTGGTGACGAACCGCTGCGGGACGTCGTTGTGCGCGTGGCCGAAGAGGATCGCGTCGATGCCGGGGACCTGCTCGGCGATGAGCGCCGACGGGTTCTCGTTCGGCAGCTCCGGGCCGTAGCTGGACGTGCCGCTGTCGCCGCCGTGCGCGGAGATCAGCACGATGTCGGCGCCGCGGCGGCGCATCTCCGGCACGTACTTCGCGGCCGTGGCGACCAGGTCCTCGAAGCGCAGCCTGCCCTCGACGTTGGCGCGGTCCCAGATGGCGACGCCGGGGTTGGTGAGGCCGAGGATGCCGACGCGCAGGTTCGGCGCGCCGTGGCCCAGGTCGACCTTCTTGATGACGTACGGCACGAACGCCGGCCGGCCGGTCTTGACGTTGACCGCGTTGGCGGCCAGCGCCGGGAAGCCCAGCTGCCGGATCCACAGGTCGAGCAGCGGCAGGCCGTAGTTGAACTCGTGGTTGCCGAGGGTGACGGCGTCGTAGTCGATGACGTTCATGGCCCGCGCCATCGGGTGCCGCTCGCCGGTGCTGGTGATCGGCTCCTGCTTGGCGTAGTACGTGGCCAGCGGCGTGCCCTGGATGGTGTCGCCGGCGTCGAGCACGAGGGTCGCCTTGCCGCGCCGCTCGGCCCGGATCCGGTTGACCAGCGTGGCGACCTTGGCCAGGCCGACGTCGTTGTGGGCGCTGTCGTCGTACTCGGCGTCCTTGTAGTAGTCCCAGTTGTAGACGTTGCCGTGGGTGTCGGACGTGCCCAGCAGCGTGAGGTCCCAGGTCTTGGGGGAGCCGGGACGGTGCTCGGGTGCCGCACCGGCCTCGCCGCCGGCGACGAAGGGTGCCGCCGCCGCGGCCGCCGCGGCGGCCAGGACGGCCCGCCGGGAGGTGCCTGAAGGGTTGTTCATTCCCGGCACCCTATGGAAGCCGGCCCGCCCGGTCCACCCGCCAGCCGGTCCCGGGGGCGTGCGGATCAGCCGGTCCTGGTCCCGCCCGCCGGGGCGCCGGCGCCCAGCAGCGCGCCGACGCCGGTCAGGTACATCTCGCGGTCGACCCGGCCGACGAGGACCCGCTGCAGGATGTACCCCTGGATGAGCCCGAAGATCGCCGCGCCGATCGCGCTGGTGTCCACGCCGGCCGGCAGCTCGCCCGTCTCCTGGGCGCGGCGGGCGAGGTCGGTGGCGCTGAGCCGGATGCGCGCGTAGACGTCGGACACGAACGCGGCCAGCTCCGGGTCGTGCACCGCCTCGCCCCAGACCTGCACGGCGATGCGGATCGTGCCCTCGTCGGTCAGGTTGACGTCGATCTGACGCAGCAGGTCGTCGAGCACCGTGAGCAGCGGCGGCGCCGGCTCCCGGCGCAGCAGGCTGTCCGCCGTCTCGCGCACCACGCTGATCTTCTCGCTGGCGATCGCGGTGATCAGGGCGGCCTTGCTGTCGAAGTAGCGGTAGAACGCACCGACCGACAGCCCGGCCTCCTTGATGACATCCTGCATGGAGGTCTGGTGGAAGCCGTTGCGCAGGAAGCAGCGGGTGGCCGCCTCGATGATCTGCTCCCGGCGGGCGGCGAGGTGGGCTTCGGAGACACGGGGCACTCCCTCATTGTAAAGCGAATGCTCGCTTTCCAAAGCCGGCCCGCGACTGCGCGGGGCGGGCGCTGCGGGGTCAGACGCGGGTCGCGTTGAAGATCATGGCGGTCATGACGACGCCGCCGGTGGCCGCGTTGGCCAGCATGAGCCGGGGCGACAGCCGGGTCACCGGGTTGGTCCTGTCGACCGCGGTGGCCTTGCGGTTGCCGGTGGAGAAGGCGGTCAGCTCGATCCCGCCGTCGGCGGTCGGCTTGCAGGTCACCTGCAGCGGGGTCGACGCGGTCGTCGGCGGGCCGGCGTTCTTCGGCTTCGCCGACGCGCCGAGCTTCGCCGGCTGCCCGCCGACCAGCTTGAAGATCTCGATGACGCCGTCGGCGCCGACCTCGAACGTGTAGCCGTTGCCGAGGTCCGCCCCGTCGAGGCAGGCCGCGCCGATCTTGGCGCCGCCGGCGGCCTTGCCGATCGCGGCGAACTCCAGGTCCATGGCGAAGCCGCCGCCCGGCACCGTGAGGCGCTGCTCCGGGCCGGGCGCGACGCAGCGGGTGTTGGGCTGCTCCGCGGTGACCCGCAGCGCGTCGGGCACCTCGACCTTGCAGCCGCCCGCGGCGCCCCACGGCACCTTCTGCTGCAGCGCGGCGACCGTCCGGCTGCCCTTGAGCGTCCACGGGCCGACCGAGCCGACCGAGCACGCGATGATCGGCCGCGGCGTCCAGCCCGGCGGCAGCATCGGCTTGTCCAGGGGCAGGAACGACTGGCCGTACGGCACGCCGAGGTACGCGCCGTAGGACTGCTCGCAGACCGCCTTCGCGGCCGCGTCAACGGCGTCGCGCCCCGGGTCCTCGAGGAACGGCAGGTGCCCCACGTAGGTGACCTCGCCGATGTGCGCGGCGTTGCACGGCGTGACGTACCGCAGCTGCGACGACCCGCCGATCCAGTCGAAGCACTCGCCGGCCTTGAGCTCGAACTGGTCGCCGACGTAGATGTCGGCGGCCGCCTTCGACGGGTCGGCGAGGGCCCGTGCGATCCGGTCGCCGTCGTCGTTGCCGGTGACCTGCAACCCCTTGTCCAGCAGCGCGAGCAGCGACGGCGACAGCCCGTCGGCGGCGACGGCGGTGTCGTGCACCGCCTGCCGGTGCGACGGGGACAGCCCCGCCACGACCACGACCCGGCCCTGCTCGGTGCGCAGGTAGTACTCGAAGCCCAGCCAGTGCCCGGCACCGGTGCCGAGCAGCGGCACGGCGACCGCGACGGCGAGCACGGCGTAGCCGGCGACGGTGCCCCAGGCCCGGCCGACCGACGCGGCGATGACGGCGCCGGCGCCGACGAGGATCCCGCCGAGGAGCCCGATCGCTCCGCCGGTGGCCAGCAGCAGCCGCAGCGGCTCGGCGAGCAGCCAGCCGACCAGCCCGCCGGCCCGCGACGTGCCGCCGTCGAACAGGCTCGGGTTGCCGCGCACCAGGTGCAGCAGCCCGAGCGTGGCCAGGGCGATGCCGGTGGTGCGGGTCAGCACCCGCTCGCGCAGGTACTGCAGCGTGGCGACGGCCAGGTCGCGCAGCTCGGCGCCGGTCCACAGCCGCCGGTCCACGAACGGCACCAGGGGCAGCTGCCACGGCCAGGTGGCGCGCGGCAGCCGCGGCAGCGGCCAGAGCAGCAGCAGGGGCAGCACGGGCAGGACATAGGCGGCGTAGCCGAACACGAACGTGAACACCGCGGCCGCGACGCCGTGGACCGGCACCTGCGGCACCCACAGCAGGGCGACGAGCGCGGCGACGACCAGCGCGATGATCCCGATCCGGGACCACGAGGGGCGCTCCGGCCGCGGCGGGCGGGGCTTCTCCAGCGGCGGCTCGTCCAGCACGGCCACCGCGGCCGCCGTCCCGGTGCCCGGCAGGTCGGCCGCCCCGGCGCCGGGCTGTGCGGCGGCGCGGCGGGTGCGGCGGTGCGAGCCGGCCTCGGCGGCGGCCGCGCCCTGCCAGTCGGTGAGCGCGGCGCGGACCTGGTCGGTGGCGGCGACGCCGAGCAGCAGCCCGGCCACGAGGGTCAGCGCGATCTGCCACACCGGCGGGGCGGGCGCGATCCCGGTGAGGGTGGCCAGGCCGAGGACGGCCGCGGTGGCGAGGGTCAGCAGCGCGACCGCGGGTAATGCGGCGCGGGCGCGCTCACCGACCTCGGACATGGCTCTGGAGCATGGCACCCGCGGTACCCCATCGCAACTGGCCTAAGTCTGGCTTAAAACTCGGCCCGTCACATCTGCGTGTAGCCGGCCGCGCAGGCGTCGATGACCGGCTTGAACGCGTCACGCTCCGCATCGGTGATCTTCAGCTCCGTGTACAGCGGCGGGCCGCCGTCGAGGCTGAGCCAGGCGGGGAACACGTACGGTTTCTTGATCTCGGCGAGCGCGTGCGGGGTGCAGCGCTCCCCGTCGACCACGACCGGGACACTGACCTCCTGCTGCCCCGGCTGGAGCACGGCGTAGGGCTTCGGCGTCTGCTCCCGGGCCGGTAGCGGCAGCACTTCGAGCAGGATGCTGCCGACGAACTCCTGCAGCGTGACCGTGCCCGGCCAGCCGACCCGCTTGAGGATCACGGTGCCGTTGAGCCAGCCGCTGGGCAGGCGCGTCCACGGGCCGAAGGTGAGCGTCACCTGCCGGTCCAGGTATGCCTGCTGGCAGTCGATGGCCAGCAGCTTGTCGAGCATCGGGTCGGGGTCGGGCAGCGGCAGCCGCACGTCGTGCAGCTTGCCGTCCTCGGTCCGCACGCCGAACGCGACGTGCGAGGCGGCGCTGCGCGGCTTGAGCTCGTCGCCGGGGCAGATGCCGGTGCCGTAGGAGACCGGCACGTCGACCCGCAGGCCGCCGACGGGCAGCGGGGCGTCCACGGTGACCGGCCCGACGCCCTTGAACGACGGCGCCTGCAGCTCGACCCGCTCGACGGTGACCTTCGTGGGCCCGTCGTTGTGCATGGAGATCTGCACCGTGTGCCGGACCTCGTCGACCCGGCCCTGGGTCAGCTCGACCCGCAGCTTGACCGGCTGGGCCTGCTTGGTGTCGTCACCGGCGCCGCCGGAGCAGCCGGTGAGCAGGGCGAGCACCGCGACGAGCGCCAACCGCTTCATAGCTGCCTATGTTGGCACGATCCAGTGCAGCAGCGCACGTGCCGCCTCCAGGACGAGGTCGCGGTCGTAGGTGAGGGCGTAGGTGAAGCGCCGGTCGGCGTCGGGGCCGCCGTCGGCGAGGTCGCGCGCGACGAGGGCGCCGGCGAAGTGCGGGCCGACCACCACCACGTTCCACTCGCCGCGCAGCGGGTCGTCGCCGGCGATCGCGGCGCCCCTGACGCCCGGCACCGGCGCGCTCGGGATCTGCGTGCCGAGCGCGGCGACCAGGGCCGCGGTCTGCGCGGCGGTCGCGAACCGGCGGGCGGTCGCCGGGGTCAGGAACCGCGCCTCCTGGAAGCAGCCGAGCAGGATCGGCGGCTCGCCCGGGTCGAGGGCCTTCTCCTCCAGGTACCGGCTCAGCGGCATGAGCATGCGTTTGGTCGCCTCGGCCGTCGGGCGGCGGGCGGCGACGATCTCGTACGGCGTGCGCGTGCCGGTGCCGGCGGGCGGGGCGACGAACGGCACCGGCAGGGTGGCGCTGCGCCCGGCGACGTCCGGCGGCAGCGGCCCCGGCCGCCCGAACAGCCAGCCCTGGCCGAGTGTCGCGCCCATGCCGAGGGCGGCGGCGACGTGCTCGCGGGTCTCGATCCCCTCGGCGAGCACGGCGGCGCCGCTGCGCTCGGCGTAGGCGACGATCGCGTTGACGACCCGGGCGGCGTACGCGCCGTCGGGCTGCTGCGTCAGGTGCCGGTCGACCTTGACCACGTCGGGGTGCACGAACGGCATGACCGACAGCGACGCCGGCTCGGCACCGACGTCGTCGAGCGCGACGCCCCAGCCGGAGCCGCGGCACGCCTCGGCGGCGCTGATCAGGGCCGCCGGGTCGCCGGCGATGGCCCGCTCGGTCATCTCGACCACGACCCGCAGCCGCAGCTGCGCGTCGAGGATCGTCGGGGCGAGGTCCGGCGGGCACGGCACGCCGAGCGCCGCGGGCTCGGCGTTCACGAACAAGGTCAGGCCCAGCGGCAGCCCGGCGTCGATCGCGGCGCGGTACGCGGCGGCGCGGCACACCCAGTCCAGCTCGGCGAGGCGCCCGGCGCCGGCGGCGGCCTCGAACAGCTCCAGCGGCGCCTCCCACGGGGTGCCGGCCGGGCCGCGGGTCAGCGCCTCGTAACCGACGACCTCGGGGCGGTGCCGGTGCCAGGAGTCCAGGCGCACGATCGGCTGGAACACGGTGGTGACGGCCCTGGCATCGATGACGTCGCCGACGCTGCGGATGATGGTGGTGCCGTCCATGTCCATTGTTTCGACCCGGACGTCCGGGAACTGAGGGTAATCGCCGGTTTGGCGGCGGGTGGGGTCACTCCGGTACCTTGGGCGGCGATGCGACGTGTACTGATGGTGACGCTGCTGCTCGCGCTGACGGCCTGCTCCGAGGCCGGTCCGTCGTCCTCCGCCTCGCCGGGCGCCTCGGGCGGCTCCGGCGTCGCCGTGCGCACGGCGGGCTGCGGCGCGTCGCCGTCCGGCGACCCCGTGGACGTGGCCGCGCAGATCGGGTCCCGGGGTGAGGCCGACTTCGCCGCCTCGTTCGCCGGTGCCCGCGTCGGCGAGGAGGGCGTCGAGGTGTACCGCAAGCCCTCCGCCGAGCTCGACGCGTGGATCACCACGACGTTCGCCACGACGTGCGTGCTCGTGCGCGACGCGCGGTTCTCCGCCGCCGAGCTGGCGAAGCGCTACCAGCAGGTCAACGACGACAACGTGTACTGGAGCGAGCAGGGCGTGCACGTCAACAGCGTGTCCTCGGACTTCGTGCGCGGCGTCGTGGTCGTCGGCACCCAGGAGGTCGACAAGGCCAGGCCGCTGTTCGCCGCCCGCTACGCCGACGGGCCGCCGGTGGAGCTGGTGGACGAGGCGCCCGCCTGATGCCGGCGGTGGCCTGAATGGGCTCGTGGCGGGAGATCGTCGACGGGATCGGCGAGCGCACCGAGTTCGGCAACGCCCGGCTGGTGCGCGACCCCCGCCGTAAGGGCGGCTGGACGCTGCTGTTCGAGGAGGTCCAGCAGTCCTACGTCGACGTCACGGACCCGACGCACCTGAGCTTCGAGTACACCCGCCGCATCGGCGCCGTCGTGGACACCATGGCGCGCACCGGGGCGCCCCTGCGGGTGCTGCACCTCGGCGGCGGCGCCTTCACGATGCCCCGCTACGTGGCCGCGACCCGGCCCGGCTCGACCCAGGTGGTCGTCGAGCGGGACCGGCGGCTGGCCGACTTCGTGCGGCGGGTGCTGCCGCTGCCCGACGACAGCGGCGTCACCTTCGAGTTCGGTGACGCGCGGGAGGTCGTGTCCGACATTCCGGCTTCCTCCTACGATCTGGCCATCGGCGACGTGTACGACGCCGCGCAGATGCCGCAGAGCGTGTCGGACGTCACGTTCGCCGCGGAGGTGGCCCGGGTCCTGCGCCCGGACGGGGTCTACGCGGTCAACGTCGCCGATGTCGCACCCCTGGCCTTCTCCCGGGGGCAGGCGGCCACCCTGCGCACCGCCTTCGAGGACGTATGCCTGCTGGTGCGCCCGGAACTCCTGCGGGGGCGGCGCTTCGGCAACGTGGTTTTTGCGGCGGCCAAGACCCCGGACCGGCTGCCTGTCGCCCGGCTGGCCTCGATCCTCGGCCGGGACCGGCAGCCGGCGCAGGTCGTCAGCGGCGCCGGACTGGACCTGCTGACCGCCGGGACGGACCCCGTGGTGCTGCCCTGACGGGCGGACCGTGCGTGCCCCGGGTGGGATTCGAACCCACACTGTCGGAGGTTTGAGCTCCGTTCCTCTGCCGATTGGGATACCGGGACGGGTACGCCGCACCAGGGTACCCACTAGTCTGATCGCGGCGGTAACCGCCGTCAGTATGTCAGTCAGGTTTGTTGAGTCGGATCGGGAGTTGGCGTGGCCGAGGCACAGAGCCGTCGGGTGCTCATCGCGGAAGACGAGGCGCTCATCCGCCTCGACCTGCGGGAGATGCTCGTCGAGGAGGGCTACGACGTGGTCGGCGAGGCCGGCGACGGCGAGACCGCCGTCCGTCTCGCTGAGGAGCTCAAGCCCGACCTGGTCATCATGGACATCAAGATGCCGATCATGGACGGGCTGGCCGCCGCGGAGAAGATCGCCGGTGCCCGCCTCGCGCCGGTCGTCATCCTGACCGCGTTCAGCCAGCGTGACCTGGTCGAGCGGGCCCGCGCCGCGGGCGCCATGGCGTATCTGGTGAAGCCCTTCCAGAAGAGCGACCTGGTGCCGGCAGTGGAGATCGCCGTGTCACGGTTCGCGGAGCTGGCGGTGCTCGAGGAGGAGGTCGCCACGCTGACCGACCGGCTCGAGACCCGCAAGGTCGTCGAGCGGGCCAAGGGGCAGCTGATGGCGACCTACGCGATGAACGAGCCGCAGGCGTTCAAATGGATTCAGCGCACCGCGATGGACCACCGAATGACCATGCGGGAAGTGGCCGATCGGATCATCGCGGAAACGGCCGGCGGTAACAGCACCGTAACCCCTGAGTCCTGACCTTTTACCTGACCACGGCACGTCTGGGCACGTGGCGCCCAGGGTCGAATAACGGCTTGGTAACGGTGCTCAATCGGCTTGTGGCGCGGGCTATGATCCGCCAGTCCCGAGGGTCGGGACGGATAGTCGCCATCAGTTATTCGAGGAGCACCATTGCGTAGAGCCGTGATCATGCTCACGGCCTTCCTGGCCTGCGTGATGCTCTCCTTCGGTCTCGGCGCCACGAGCGCATGGGCCGAAGGGGAAGCACTGCAGGGGACGTTGACGAACAACGGCGCTCCGGTCGCCGGTGTCAAGATCAAAGCGTTCACCCAGGACGGCGCGCCCGCCGGTGAGGACACTTCCGACGAGCAGGGCAAGTGGAGTATTCCGGTGACCGGTCCGGGCACCTACCGGGTGGACCTCGATCTGACATCGTTGCCCTCGGGGGTCGGTCTCACCAACAACCGGCCCAGCCTGACCCCGACCGTGGCCGACGGGCAGGCGCGTAACGTGCTGTTCCCGCTGGGTCCGGCCGGCACGACGATCGGCGGCAACCAGCCGGGCTCGAACGACTCCGGTCCCTCGTCGTTCGACCGCTTCGCGGACCTGCTGTACTCCGGTCTGCACTTCTCGCTGATCATCGCGCTCGCGGCGCTCGGCATCTCGCTCATTTTCGGCACGACCGGCCTGACCAACTTCGCCCACGGCGAGATGGTCACCTTCGGCGGGCTCATCACCTTCCTGTTCAACGTGACGATCGGGATGCCGCTGGTGCTGGCCGGCATCATCTCGGTGGCCATCGGCGCCGCCATGGGCTACTTCCAGGACCGCGCGTTCTGGGGCTGGCTGCGCAAGCGCCGCACCAACCTGGTGACCATGATGATCATCTCGATCGGTCTGTCGCTGCTGATCCGCTACGTCTTCCTGTACTTCTTCGGCGGTGAGTCGCGCAACTTCGCCGACTACAACGCCCAGGCGGGCGTGCAGTACGGACCGTTCCTGATCGCGCCGAAGAACCTGATCGCCGACGCCGTCGCCCTCGTCGTGCTCGCGGCGGTGTCCTTCGCGCTGGTCGGCACCCGGCTGGGCAAGGCCACCCGCGCGGTCGCCGACAACCCGGCCCTGGCCGCCGCGTCCGGCATCAACGTCGACCGCATCATCCGGCTGGTGTGGACGATCGGTGGCGGCCTGGCCGCGCTCAGCGGCGTGATCCTCGGTGCCTTCCAGGGCGTCGGGTTCCAGATGGGCTTCCAGATCCTGCTGCTCATCTTCGCCGCGGTGACCCTCGGCGGCTTCGGCACGGCGTGGGGCGCGCTGCTCGGCAGCCTCGTCATCGGGCTGTTCATCCAGATCTCCACGCTGTGGATCCCGACCGAGTTGAAATCCGTGGGCGCCCTCGCGGTGCTGATCGTGATCCTGCTCTTCCGGCCGCAGGGCATCCTCGGCCGCCGGGCCCGGATCGGCTGAGGGGACGATCATGAACTGGGAAAGCATCTTCAGCGTGTCGTTGGAAGCGATCATCGGTTCCACCGCTATTGCGTACGCCCTCGCGGCCATCGGTCTCAACGTCCACTTCGGCTACACTGGCCTGCTCAACTTCGGCCAGTCCGCCTTCCTCGGCGTCGGCGCCTACGGCATCGCGATCACGGTGGCCACCTTCGGGCTGCCGCTGTGGCTCGGCGTCGGTATCGGCCTGCTGGCCGCGGTCATCCTCGCGCTGCTGCTCGGTATCCCGACGCTGCGCCTGCGCGCCGACTACCTGGCGATCGTCACCATCGCCGCGGCCGAGATCATCCGGCTCTTCTACCGCGCCACCGACCTGCGCAAGTGGACGGGCGCCTCCGACGGCCTGCAGAGCTTCTCGCAGGACTTCTACGCGCTCAACCCGTTCGCCGGCAGCAAGGGTATCGACCTCGGACTGCTCACGTTCACCGACCGTGAGCTGTGGATCCTGGTCGTCGGCTGGACGCTGGTGCTGCTCAGCTGCCTCGTGGTCTGGCTGCTCATGAGCAGCCCGTGGGGCCGCGTGCTGAAGGCCATCCGGGAGGACGAGGACGCCGTGCGCAGCCTCGGCAAGAACGTCTTCTCGTACAAGATGCAGTCGCTGGTCCTCGGCGGCGTCATCGGTGCCCTCGGCGGTTTCGTGTTCGCCCTCGACCGGGCGGCCGTCCAGCCGGACACCTACGGCACGGAGTTCACCTTCTTCGCGTACACCATCGTGATCCTCGGTGGCGCGGCCCGGGTCTTCGGCCCGGTCGTCGGCTCCATGATCTTCTGGGTTCTGCTGGTATTCGTCGACTCGGCGCTGAGCGAGGCCTCCAACAACAAGGTCTTCCCCGAGTGGTTCATGACCACCTCGCAGGCCGGCTCCGTCCGGTACATCCTGGTCGGGCTCGGCCTCATCCTGCTGCTGATCTACCGGCCGCAGGGCATCTTCGGCGACAAGAGGGAGGTCATGCTCGATGGACGTTGAGAAGAAGCCCGACCGGGCCGCGCGGGCGCGCGCCGTGCAGGCCCTCGCGGGCCTGCCGTGCGAGCCGGGCGTACCGAAGCCGGACCCGATCCTCGTCGCCGACAACGTGGTCCGCCGCTTCGGCGGCCTCACCGCGGTCGACGTCAAGCACGTGGAGATCCAGCGCGGCTCGATCACGGCGCTGATCGGTCCCAACGGTGCCGGCAAGACGACCTTCTTCAACCTGCTCACCGGCTTCGACGCGCCCGACGAGGGCAGCTGGACGTTCAACGGCAAGTCGCTGTCCGGGGTGGCGGCGCACAAGGTCGCGCGGGCCGGCATGGTCCGCACCTTCCAGCTCACCAAGGCGCTGTCCAAGCTCAAGGTCATCGACAACATGCGGCTCGGCGCCACCGGGCAGCGCGGCGAGACCTTCTGGCGCGCGCTGCTGCCCGGCACCTGGAAGCAGCAGGAGGCCGAGATCACGGCGCGCGCCGAGGACCTGCTGACCCGGTTCAAGCTCATCGCCAAGAAGGACGACTTCGCCGGCAGCCTCTCCGGCGGCCAGCGCAAGCTTCTGGAGATGGCCCGCGCCCTCATGGTGCAGCCGGAGATGGTCATGCTCGACGAGCCGATGGCCGGGGTCAACCCGGCGCTGACGCAGTCGCTGCTCGGCCACGTCAAGCAGCTGCGCGAGGACGGCATGACCGTGCTGTTCGTCGAGCACGACATGGACATGGTCCACGACATCAGCGACTGGATCATCGTCATGGGGCAGGGCGGCGTCATCGCCGAGGGCACCCCTGACAAGGTCATGGCCGACCCGCGGGTGATCGACGCCTACCTCGGCGCGCACCACGACGGCGCGGTCAAGACCGTCGGCGGCGAGGAGGTCGACGCCTCCGCGCTGGACGAATCCAACGGCGAGGTGACGTTGATCGGGGCCGTCGACGAGCTCGCCGCTGGTCCTGAGGACGACCCGAAGAGGGGGACGGCATGACCGATCCGATCGAGGACGATGTTGCGGTCAGCAACGAGGTCGTCGACCGCGGCGACCACCTGGCGCACGCCGACGGGGCGGTGCTGCGCGCCGACGACGTCGTCGCGGGCTACCTGCCCGGCGTCAACATCCTCAACGGCGCCGACCTGTACGTGCACGACGGCGAGCTCGTGGGCATCATCGGCCCCAACGGCGCCGGCAAGTCGACCCTCCTGAAGGCCATGTTCGGCCTGGTGAACATCCGCTCCGGCGCGGTCACGCTGCGCGGGGAGCACATCACCAACTTCAAGGCGCACGCGTTGGTGGAGCGGGGCATCGGCTTCGTGCCCCAGACCAACAACGTGTTCGCGGCGCTGACCATCGAAGAGAACCTGCAGATGGGCACGTTCCTGAAGCCGAAGCGCTTCAAGGAGCGCTTCGACTTCGTGACCCAGCTGTTCCCGACCCTGGCCGAGCGGCGCAAGCAGCGGGCCGGGCTCATGTCCGGCGGTGAGCGGCAGATGGTCGCGATGGCCCGGGCGCTCATGATGGAGCCGACCGTGCTGCTGCTGGACGAGCCCTCAGCGGGTCTCTCGCCGGCGCTGCAGGACGAGGTGTTCTTCCGTACCAAGCAGATCAACTCGACCGGTGTGACGGTCGTGATGGTCGAGCAGAACGCCCGCCGGTGCCTGCAGATCTGCGACCGGGGTTACGTGCTCGACCAAGGGCGCAACGCCTACACCGCATCGGGACAGGACCTCATCAACGACCCGCGGGTGATCGAGTTGTATCTGGGCACGCTCGCGCGCGCCTGAACCATCGTTATTGCTTATCGGAAATCCCCGCGTCCCCCATCCGGGGGCGCGGGGATTTCTTTTTGTATGCGGGAAGCGCATTTGCTCCTTTCCCGCTTGCCGCGGTCACGAAAAGGGCCCCACCGCCGTGGCGGTGGGGCCCTGCTCGGTGCTTGCGGATCAGATCTTGCCGGTCTGGTACTTCACGTCCGACGTGAGCTTGTTGTTCTCGTCGTAGGTGTAGACACCGATGGTGGCCTCGGCCGGGTCACCGGCGTCGTTGAAGGAGATCGGGCCGCTCAGGCCGTCGAAGTCGATGTCCTTCTTGGCCTTGATCAGGTCGGCGCAGGACTTGAAGTCCGTGCACTTCTCGCCGCCCTTGGACACGGTGATCAGGTGCTTGGCGATCTCGGCCGGGTTGTCGCTGCCGGCCTCGAGGGCCGCGAGGGCCGCGAGGATGGTGGCGTCGTAGGACTCGACGGCGTAGTTCCAGTCCTTCAGGTCCTTGTTGATCTCAAGGGCGCGCTTCTTGAAGTCGTCCTTGGTCGCCGCGCCGGGCTGGGTGCCCTTGAAGCCCTTCAGCGTGCCGGGGGCGAAGTCCTTCGAGTAGTCGGCGATGTTGCCGTCGACGAAGTACCACTTCTTGGTCTTGAGGCCGGCCTCGATCAGCTTGGGGACGATCTTCTTGGTCTCGTCGAAGCCGATGATCGCGATCGCGTCCGGGTTGGCGGCCTTGATCTTCGCCACGTCGGCCGAGAAGTCCGCGGCCTTCGGGTCGTAGGTCACCGACACGGCGACCTTGCCGCCGCCGCTCTCGATCTCCGCCTTGGCGTTCTCGGCGAGGCCGGTGCCGTAGGAGTCGTTGAGGACCAGCATGCCGGTGGTGGCGTTGCCGTCCTGGACGATCAGGTCACCGAGGACGCGGCCCTGCAGCGTGTCCGGCGGGGCCGTCCGGAAGTAGAGGCCCTTGTCGTTGTACGTGGTCAGCGCCGTCGACGTGTTGGCCGGCGAGATCTGGACCACGCCCGCGCCGGTGATCTTGTCGATCACGGACAGCGAGACGGACGACGACGCGGCACCGATGATGACATCGGTCTTGTCGGTGAGCAGCTTGTTGACCGACTGGGTGGCGATGTCCGTGGAGGTGTCGCCCGAGTCCATGTGCTGGATCGTGACGGGCTTGCCCAGGACGCCACCGTTGGCGTTGATCTCCTTGATCGCGACGTCGACGCCGGCGAACTCCGGTGGGCCGAGGAAGGCCAGCGAGCCGGTCTGCGGCAGGATCGTGCCGATCTTGAGCACGCCGTCGCCCGGAGCGGCGCCACCACCGGTGGTCGCGCTCGTGCTCGGGCTATCTGCGTCGTCACCACATGCACTGAGTGCCAGGACGGCAGCGCTCAGCACGGCGACCGAGCGCCATGCGAGGTTGGGGCGGATCATCACCTGTCTCCTTTTTACAGCGCGGTAGGCGTGGTTGCGCCTAGATGCCAAGACGCTGATGAAGGCAGAACCTAATGAAACTCCAGGGCTGGCACTAGGCCTTCGGGGCAACACGCCACAGGAAGTTGCGCAGTCGTAATCTTCCTGTTCGCAACCGTCGCGGGAATCGCTTTGTCGCGTCACAGCGCGGGGTCTCGGCGGGGAAGTTGTCATACCCTGCGACTAGGCTCGCAGGTGTGACGGGTTCAACAGACACCAGGCTCCTGCTGCTCGACGGGCACTCCCTCGCCTACCGGGCGTTCTTCGCGCTCCCGGTGGAGAACTTCTCGACCAAGACGGGGCAGGTGACCAACGCCGTCTTCGGCTTCACGTCGATGCTGATCAACATGTTGCGGGACGAGAAGCCCACGCACGTGGCGGTCGCCTTCGATGTGTCCCGCCAGACCTTCCGCCTGGAGAAGTATGCGGAATACAAGGCCAACCGCTCCACCACCAGGCCGGAGTTCTCCGGCCAGCTCGACCTGATCAAGGAGGTCCTCAACGCGCTGCGGATCCCCTTCATCGAGAAGGCGGGCTACGAGGCGGACGACGTCATCGCCACGCTGGCCCGCCAGGCCGTGGAGCATGGCATCCCGACCTCGATCATCACCGGTGACCGTGACGCGTTTCAGCTGGTCACCGACCTGGTCACGGTGCTGTATCTCAAGCGCGGGGTGTCCGAGCTCGACCGCATGACGCCCGCCAAGGTCGAGGAGCGCTACGGCATCCCCCCGTCGCTCTACCGGGCGAAGGCCGCCCTCGTCGGCGAGGACAGCGACAACCTCTCCGGCGTCCCCGGCGTGGGCGACAAGACCGCCGCGAAGTGGATCCTGCAGTTCGGCGACCTGGACGGGATCATCGCCCGGGTCGACGAGATCAAGGGCAAGGCCGGCGAAAACGTGCGCGCCCACCTCGCCGACGTCATGCGCAACTATGAGCTCAACGGTCTCGTCGACGACCTGGAGCTGCCGGTCACCCCCGAGGAGCTGCAGTGGCGCGGCTGGGACCGCGAGGCGGTCCACCAGGTCTTCGACGCCCTGGAGTTCCGCATCCTGCGCGACCGGCTCTACCAGTATCTCGACGCCGTGGAGCCGGAGGCCGAGAGCGGCTTCGACCTGGCCGGCAGCGTCCTGCGCGAGGGCGTCGGCGCCTGGCTCGCCGAGCACGCCCCGGCCGGCACCCGGGTCGGCGTCGCCGTCGCCGGCAAGTTCGGCCGCGGCACCGGCGAGGTCACCGGCATCGGCCTGGCCGTCGCGGACGGGCCGGCCGCCTGGTTCGACCCGACCGAGCTCGACGCCGCCGACGACGCCGCCGTGGGGGAGTGGCTCGCCGCCACCGACCGGCTCAAGGTGCTGCACGACGTGAAGCCGGCGCTGCTCGCGTTCGGTGCCCGCGGCTGGCAACTGCGCGGCGTCGCCAGCGACACCGCCCTGGAGGCCTATCTGGCCCGCCCCGACCAGCGCTCGTATGAGCTCACCGACCTGGCCCTGCGCTATCTGAAGCGGGAGCTGCGGGTCGACGCCCCGGACAACGGCCAGCTCACGCTGGACGGCCTCGGCGGCAACACGGGGGAGGCGGAGGAGAATCTCATGCTCCGCGCCCGGGCCACCCTCGACCTCGCCGAGGCGATCGCCGAGGAGCTGCGCCGCGACGGCGACTCCTCCGCCAGGCTGCTCGCCGAGGTCGAGCTGCCACTGGTCTCCGTCCTGGCGGAGATGGAGCGGGTCGGCATCGCCGCGGACACCGAATACCTCAGCGAGCTGGAGTCGCGGTTCGCCAGCAACGTCAAGGCCGCCGCCCAAGGCGCCTATGAGGTGATCGGCCGGGAGTTCAACCTCGGCTCGCCCAAGCAGCTGCAGGAGATCCTGTTCAACGAGCTGGGCCTGCCGAAGACCAAGCGGATCAAGACCGGCTACACCACCGACGCCGAGGCGCTGCAGAGCCTGCACAAGCAGACCGAGCACCCGCTGCTGGCGCACCTGCTGAGCCACCGCGACTGGGCCAAGCTCAAGACCACCGTCGACGGGCTGCTGAAGTCGATCAGCGACGACGGCCGCATCCACACGACGTATTACCAGACCGTCGCGGCCACCGGCCGGCTGTCCAGCACCGACCCCAACCTGCAGAACATCCCGATCCGCACCGAGGACGGCCGGCAGATCCGCCGGGCGTTCGTCGTCGGCGAGGGCTACGAGACGCTCCTCACCGCCGACTACAGCCAGATCGAGATGCGGATCATGGCCCACCTGTCCAAGGACGAGGCGCTGATCGAGGCGTTCAACTCCGGCTTCGACTTCCACGCCGCGACCGCGTCGTCGGTCTTCGCGATCCCCGCCGAGGAGGTCGTGCCCGACCAGCGCCGCAAGATCAAGGCGATGAACTACGGCCTGGCCTACGGCCTGTCCTCCTACGGGCTGGCCAGCCAGCTGGGCATCACCCCCGCCGAGGCGACGGTGCTCATGGAGGAGTATTTCGCCACGTTCGGCGGGGTCCGGGACTATCTGCGCCAGATCGTCGTGCAGGCCCGCCGCGACGGCTACACCGAGACGGTGCTCGGCCGCCGCCGCTACCTGCCGGACCTCAACAGCGACAACCGGCAGCGCCGCGAGATGGCCGAGCGGATGGCGCTCAACGCGCCGATCCAGGGCTCCGCCGCCGACATCATCAAGGTCGCCATGCTGCACGTCGACACCGCGCTGCGCGCCGCCGGGCTGCGCTCCCGCATGCTCCTGCAGGTCCACGACGAGCTGGTCTTCGAGATCGCCCCCGGCGAGCACGCCCAGGTGGAGGAGCTGGTGCGCGAGCAGATGGGCGCCGCGTACCCGCTCGACGTCCCGCTCGGCGTGTCGGTCGGCTCCGGCCGCGACTGGAACGCCGCCGACCACTGAGCCGTCCGCGCCGCCCGTGCCACGTGCCGCCCGTGCCACGTGCCGCCCGTGCCACGTGCCGCCCGTGCCACGTGCCGCCCGTGCCACGTGCCGCCCGTGCCACGTGCCGCCGCCCGGATGCATTCCCGGGCGGCGGCACGAGGGCTCGGCAGGTCAGGCGGGCCTGGTCGCCACGAAGATCGCGGTGCCGGGGAAGATCCGGCCGCGCAGAGGGCTCCACTGGCCCCAGGTCTCCTTGTGCTCCTCCGGCCACTCCGGCTCGACCAGGTCGTCGAGCACGAAGCCGGCGGCGACCAGCTCCCGGATGCGGTCGCCGAGCGTGCGGTGCTGCTCGACGTAGGTCGGCACGTGCTCCTCGTCCTGCTCGACGTAGGCGCGCCGGTCGAAGTAGGAGTGCACCGCCACCAGACCGCCCTCGCCCGGGTCGTCGAGGAACACCCAGCGCATTGGATGGGTGATCGAGAAGGCCCAGCGGCCGCCCGGGCGCAGCACGCGGTACACCTCCCGCATGACGCGCCCCGAGTCGGCGACGAACGGCACCGCCCCGAACGCGGTGCACACGACGTCGAATACGCCCTCGGCGAACGGCAGGGCGGTCGCGTCCGCCTGCAGCAGTGGCACGCTGACACCCGATCGGGTGATCCCGGCCCGGGCGTGGCGCAGCATCCCGGCCGACAGGTCGCTGGCGACCACCCGCGCGCCCTGGGTGCGCAGCCACCGGGCGCACGAGGCGGCGCCGCAGCCGATCTCCAGCACGTCCTTGCCCGCGACGTCGCCGAGGAGGTGCGCGTCGGCCTCGCGCAGGCCCTCCGGGCACCAGACGAAGTCGACGTCACCGAGGAACGCGCCGTGTTCGGCCTGGTAGGCGTCGGCGTCGGCGTCCCACCAGCCCCGGCTCGCACGGCGGCTCTCGGCGGGGTTCACTGCGCGTCGTGTGACGCCTGCGTCTGGTGACGTTTCCATGGACTGCAACGGTAGGCCCCGCAAATGTCGGCGGATCGGGTCTGGGGGAGGGTTGGACCATGTGGTATTGCGCAGGGTAGGCTGATCGGTGCACTCGTGGGTTGTGCGCCTCGGCATGGAGCAGGCTCACGGTCGTCCGACACATCCTGAGCTTCCAATGCACTGATCCTGCACTGCGACAGGCGAGTTGTGCCCGACGATGGTCCGCGGGAGCGCAGGTCCACCGAAGACACCCACCGACCGGAGCAACAACCCACATGACGAGCAGCATCGAGGCCACCTCGAGCGCCAGCAGCAACAAGGTCGTCGACGAACTCGCGTCCGATGAGGCGTTCCTCGCCGCGATCGACGAGACCATCAAGTACTTCAACGACGGCGACATCGTCGAAGGCACCGTCGTCAAGGTCGACCGGGACGAGGTCCTGCTCGACATCGGCTACAAGACCGAGGGTGTCATCCCCTCGCGCGAGTTGTCGATCAAGCATGATGTCGACCCTGCTGAGGTCGTGTCGGTCGGTGACCACATCGAAGCCCTGGTCCTGCAGAAGGAGGACAAGGAAGGGCGCCTGATCCTCTCGAAGAAGCGCGCGCAGTACGAGCGGGCGTGGGGCACGATCGAGAAGATCAAGGAAGATGACGGCATCGTCCGTGGCTCCGTCATCGAGGTGGTCAAGGGTGGTCTCATCCTCGACATCGGGCTCCGCGGCTTCCTGCCGGCGTCCCTGGTCGAGATGCGCCGGGTCCGCGACCTGCAGCCCTACGTGGGCCGCGAGCTCGAGGCGAAGATCATCGAGCTGGACAAGAACCGCAACAACGTGGTCCTGTCCCGCCGGGCCTACCTCGAGCAGACCCAGTCCGAGGTGCGCACCGAGTTCCTGCACAAGCTGCAGAAGGGCCAGGTCCGCAAGGGCGTCGTGTCCTCGATCGTCAACTTCGGTGCGTTCGTCGACCTCGGTGGCGTCGACGGCCTGGTGCACGTGTCCGAGCTGTCCTGGAAGCACATCGACCACCCGTCCGAGGTCGTCGAGGTCGGCCAGGAGGTCGAGGTCGAGGTGCTCGACGTCGACCTGGACCGCGAGCGCGTCTCCCTGTCGCTGAAGGCGACCCAGGAAGACCCGTGGCGCCAGTTCGCCCGCACCCACGCGATCCAGCAGATCGTCCCGGGCAAGGTCACCAAGCTCGTCCCGTTCGGTGCGTTCGTCCGCGTCGACGACGGCATCGAGGGCTTGGTGCACATCTCCGAGCTGGCCGAGCGCCACGTGGAGATCCCCGAGCAGGTCGTGCAGGTCGGCTCCGACGTCATGGTCAAGGTCATCGACATCGACCTGGAGCGCCGCCGGATCTCGCTGTCGCTCAAGCAGGCCAACGAGGGCTTCGTCGAGGGCGAGGAGCACTTCGACCCGACCCTCTACGGCATGTCGGCCACCTACGACGAGCAGGGCAACTACATCTACCCGGAGGGCTTCGACCCGGAGACCGCCGAGTGGATGCCCGGCTTCGAGAAGCAGCGCGAGGCGTGGGAGCAGCAGTACGCTGAGGCCCGCCAGCGCTGGGAAGCCCACACCAAGCAGGTGCAGACGGCCCGCCAGGCCGACGCCGCCGAGCCCGCCGCCGCTGCCGCGGCCGGTGGCTCGACGAGCAGCGGCCCGGTGACCTCGTCGACCCCGACCGCGGCCCGCGCCCCGGAGGAGCCGGCAGGCACCCTCGCCACGGACGAGGCCCTGGCCGCCCTGCGCGAGAAGCTGGCCGGCGGCAAGAGCTGACGGCTCGCACAACATAGGAGAGGCCCCGCAGCCACCTCGGCTGCGGGGCCTCTTCCCGTTTCCCCCGAGTCCCTCTCCGCCGGGACCTCTCTGCCGGTACCTCCCCGTCAGGACCTCTCCGCCAGGGTCTCTCCGCTCGGGCGCTCCGCCGGGGGCTCCACCGTCAGGGTCTCTCCGCTCGGGCGCTCCGCCACGGCCTCTTGGCCACGGCGTCTTCGTGTGCCTCGCCGGTTTGCTCTCCGCCATGCCCATGCCCCTCGGCCGCAGGCTCGCCGGCCAGATGGTGGCGGCGGGCGTTTGCCCACGGGATTGGCCGCGGACTCCCCGCCATGGCCACCGGCCGTGGCCTACCAGCCACGAAGCTGAGCCGCTGGTTCTTCGCCGAGACCACTCAGCCCGAGATTTCCCGCCGCAGCCTCGGCATGTCCGGCGAGCCCAGCGCATTCGGAGGCCGCCGGTTTGGCCTTGTTCGCGAGTTCGGCGCCACCTTCGACGGCAACGCCAGACCTCCCGCCGAACCGGCGCTCCCTCACGCACCGTGATGAGCGCTGCGAAGCCGACGCGCGTCGTCTGCGGCATGTACGCCACCGGACAGCACTACCCGGTGGATCCCTGTGCGCCGGCAAACAGGGATCCACCGGGTTCCAGGGATCCACCGGGTTGTTCCCGTGCTCCAGACAGAGTGCACGCGCATCGGCATGCGTGCGTAGGGGGAGCCACCATTCGTGATGACGGTCGGCGTCCACGGAGAGTGACGCAACGTCGCTGTGCGGCTCGGTCTGCGCCTCAAGTGGTGATCAACGAGTGGCGCTCGTTCTCACCGATACCGACGCCGCACGTGCCGGCGAAGTGGGCAGCAATGAACCACATGTAGCACCCGTCCTCGCGAACGAGGTCACCGGTTCAAGCGGTCCGGAGCCGGCCCAGCAGCCCGAGCGAGTCCCGAGCCTCTCGGTTGGGCAGGCTGAGCGGGGGTCGATGGCCGGGCCGGCCCGGCAAGCCCAGCGACCCAGCACGCAGCGACCCAGCACGCCCGGCGGCCCGGCGAGTTCAGCGGCTGAGCACACCCGGCGAGCCCGGCGACTGGGCAGGCTAATGCGCCAGCGACCCAGCACGCCCGGCGAGCCCGGCGGCCGAGCACGCCCGGCTGGCTGGCGGCCGGGCCCAGCGGGCCGAGACAATGCAAGACGCCAGGTGACTCGACGGCCGGTCCCGGCGGCTGTGCGGTCCGGCGGCCCGTGTCAGGCTGAGCGGGTTTGGCGAGGAAGCGAGCCAGCACATGAGCGGGCAGAACGGCCGGGTCGGGTAGGCCGGCCCGGGACGGGGGCAACCCGCTGGCCGCCCGGCCCTGCTCCGATCTGGCTACTTGACGCCGGCCACGTCCATGGCGCGGAGTTCCTTCTTCAGTTCGGCGACCTCGTCGCGGAGCCGGGCGGCGAGCTCGAACTGCAGCTCGCGGGCGGCGTTGAGCATCTGGTCGTTGAGGTCCTGGATGAGGGTGGCGAGCTCGGCCCTCGCCATGCCGGCGCGGGCGGGGATGGCGGCGCCGGCGGAGCCCTTGGTGCCGCCGCCCTTCTGGCGGCCGCGGGTGTTCTCGGGGGACTTGCCGCGGCTCATCTGGCGGCCGCCGCCGACGCTGATGGCGCCGCCCGGGCCGTGGCCGCCGACCGCGCCGGCGGTGTCCTCGGCCTCGCGGTAGATGTCGTCGAGGATGTCGCCGAGCTTCTTGCGCAGCGGCTGCGGGTCGATGCCGTTGGCGAGGTTGTACGCGGTCTGCTTCTCGCGCCGGCGGTTGGTCTCGTCGATCGCGTGGGCCATCGACGGGGTCATCTTGTCCGCATACATGTGGACCTGGCCGGACACGTTACGGGCGGCGCGGCCGATGGTCTGGATGAGGCTGGTGCCGGAGCGCAGGAAGCCCTCCTTGTCGGCGTCGAGGATCGCCACCAGGCTCACCTCGGGCAGGTCGAGGCCCTCGCGGAGCAGGTTGATGCCGACGAGCACGTCGAACTCGCCGCGGCGCAGCTCGCGCAGCAGCTCGACCCGGCGCAGGGTGTCGACCTCGGAGTGCAGGTAACGCACGCGGATGCCGTGCTCCAGCAGGTAGTCGGTGAGGTCCTCGGCCATCTTCTTGGTCAGGGTCGTGACGAGGACCCGCTCGTCGAGCTCGACCCGCTGGTTGATCTCGTGCATGAGGTCGTCGATCTGGCCCTTGGTCGGCTTGATCACGACCTGTGGGTCGACGAGGCCGGTCGGGCGGATCACCTGCTCGACGAACTCGCCCTGGGTGCGGCCCAGCTCCCACGGGCCCGGGGTCGCCGACAGGTAGACGGTCTGGCCGACCCGCTCCTCGAACTCGTCGAAGCGCAGCGGCCGGTTGTCCTGGGCGCTGGGCAGCCGGAACCCGTGCTCGACCAGAGTGCGCTTGCGGGAGGCGTCGCCCTCATACATGCCGCCGATCTGCGGGACCGTGGCGTGGGACTCGTCGATGACGGTGAGGAAGTCGTCGGGGAAGTAGTCGAGCAGGCAGTGCGGCGGGCTGCCCGCCTCGCGGCCGTCGATGTGGCGGGAGTAGTTCTCGATGCCGTTGCAGAAGCCGACCTGGCGCATCATCTCGATGTCGTAGGTGGTGCGCATGCGCAGCCGCTGCGCCTCCAGCAGCTTGCCCTCGCGGTCGAGCTCGGCGAGCCGCTCCTCCAGCTCGGCCTCGATCTGCGTGATCGCCCGCTCCATGCGCTCGGGGCCACCGCCGTAGTGCGTCGCCGGGAAGATCATCAGCTGGTCGACCTGACGGATCTCGTCGCCGGTCAGCGGGTGCAGGTAGGACAGGCGCTCGATCTCGTCGCCGAAGAACTCGATGCGGATCGCGAGCTCCTCGTAAGCGGGGATGATCTCGAGCGTGTCGCCGCGGACCCGGAAGGTGCCGCGGTTGAACGCGAGATCATTGCGCGTGTACTGGATGTCGACCAGCCTGCGCAGCAGCTTGTCCCGGTCGAGCTCCTCGCCGACGGTCACCTTCGCCGCGCGGTCCAGATACTCCTCGGGCGTGCCCAGGCCGTAGATCGCGGAAACGGTCGCGACCACGATGACGTCGCGGCGGGTCAGCAGGCTCATCGTCGCGGAGTGCCGCAGCCGCTCGACCTCCTCGTTGACCGACGAGTCCTTCTCGATGTAGGTGTCGGTCTGCGGGATGTAGGCCTCGGGCTGGTAGTAGTCGTAGTAGCTGACGAAATACTCGACCGCGTTGTTGGGCATGAGGTCGCGGAACTCCTTGGCCAGCTGTGCGGCCAGGGTCTTGTTGTGCGCGAGCACGAGCGTCGGGCGCTGCAGCCGCTCGACCAGCCACGCGGTCGTCGCGCTCTTGCCGGTGCCCGTCGCGCCCAGCAGCACGGTGTGCCGGTTTCCGGCCCGGACCCGGCGCGCCAGCTCCTCGATGGCGGCGGGCTGGTCACCGGACGGAACGTACTCGCTGACCACCTCGAAGCGGTTGTCCAAGCGGGGGATGTCGAGCGCCATGACCCAACCGTACGCGGGGGGTATGACAACTTTCGGGTTCCTCGCCCTCAGTGGTTGACCGTATTCAACATGACGATTGTGTGGGGAAGATCACCGGACTACCGTAGAGCCGTAGGCCGCTCGCGGCGGCCGACCGGAGAGCAGGCCGGCCACCACACGGTCGGCCCTCCCGGCGCCAGGTTGCTGCCCCGGCCCGTCACGGCCGGCGAGCGCACCGTGGCGGGATCGCGCGACACGCGCGACCGGCCGCCGCGAGCGCCCCTGCGTCAGGCGTGCCCGGCGATCGCCGGCCACGCCGCCGCCACCGCCGCATCCAGGTCCTCGGGCGTGCCGTCGTTGACGATCGCGACGTCGGCGACCTCGCGCCGCTGCTCGTCGGTGGCCTGCGCGGCGATGCGCGCCTGCGCCTCCTGCGCCGACATCCCGCGCAGCCGCGCGAGCCGGTCCAGCCGGGTCGGGAGGGAGGCGAAGACGACGACCACGGTGTCGTACAGGCGCGACATCTGCTTCTCGACGAGCAGCGGCACGTCGTTGACCACGACGGAGTCCTCGGGCGCGGCCGCGACGATCTCGGCCGTCCGGGCCCGCACCAGGGGGTGCACGATGCCCTCGAGGGTCGCACGGGCGTCGTCGTCGCCGAAGATCCGCTGCGCCATCGCGGCGCGGTCGAGCGCACCGTCGGCGGTGAGCACGCCGTCGCCGAACGCCTCGACCACCGCGGCCAGGCCGGGCGTGCCCGGCTCCACGACCTCCCGGGCCAGCCGGTCCGCGTCGATGACCACAGCGCCGAGCGCGGCCAGCCGGGCCGCCACGGCACTCTTGCCGGCACCGATGCCGCCGGTCAGCCCCACCATCCTCATCGCGTCATCACACCATTGCCGCCGCGGCGGCGCGGAGGCGGACACCGGAAAGGTGACTCCCGGCGTGTGATCACAAAAACCGACGATTGCAGAGATAACGTCCGTATCGGGGAAGATTCTCCGGGGGCGAACATAACGGGGCGAACATGACACGAGGGCGACACTGCATCGGCCGGCCGGGCCTCGGGCGCCGCGACATCACCATGATCGTGGCTGCCGCCGACGTCGCCGGGCGCCGGGCACGGCACCGCCGCGGACGTCCGGCACGCCGGCCGGGGACCGGGGCGGCGGGGATCTTCGCCGCCGCCGCAGTGCTCACGATGCTGGCGGTCAGCGGCTGGTACACCGCATCCGGGGCCACCGCCGTCGCGCAGATGCTGGCCCGGTGACCAGGCAGGCACCCAAAGGCTGAGCCATCAGCCGTGGTGCGAGGTGCGGGCTGTCAGCGATACTCTGCCCGGCGAGCGCACGATTGCCGTGCGCAGGTGCACGAACTGCACAGACGCCAGGACCAGAAGGACGCGCTGCATGGAGCCGGGACACCCCCCACGGCAGGATCCGCCGACGGAGCCGAGCCACGACCAGGTCAACGGGTCGCCGCCGCGGCCCCGCAGCCGGCGCGGCTGGATGTCGGACTCGCCGCTCGACGGCGGCTCCGGCTGGCCGACGTCGGCCTACGCGATCGTGCCGCGCCAGGCGACCCCGCAGACCCAGCAGGTCCCCGCGCAGCCCTCAGCGAACACCACGGCGCAGCAGCCGGCCGTCGACCCGGCGCCGCACGTCCCGCCGCAGCCTCCGCACACCGCAGCGCCGGAGGCGGCCGAGGCACCGCACCGTCGCCGGCGCCTCGCCGCGCTCGTCATCGGCCTGATCGTGGTCATCGTCGCGGTCGTCGGCGGCGTCCTGGCGACCCGCGACGCCGGCGGCACCGGCGAGTCCCCGGGCGGGAACCGTGCCGTCACCGGCCCGGTCGTGCCGACCGGCGCCGCCTCCGTCACGACCGCCGCGGGCGTGGCCGGCGGGCCGAGCGCGGACGCCAGTGGATCGCCGGTGCCCGGCACCAGCGGCACCCCCGACCCGAGCAGCGTGGCGAGCAGCCCGGCCTCGCAGGCTCCGGTCACCGACGTGCTGCGAGCCGGCACCGTCCGCCTGGCCGTCCTGGCCGGGCAGTCCGACGAGACCTTCGACTTCGACAGCGGCATCAAGCAGGCCGCCGGCGCCGACGTGGCCGCGGGCACGCTCGGCCTGACCGCCGTCGGCGGCGCCGCCTTCGCCCCGATCCTGCAGGAGCCGACGCCCGCCGGCTGCGGTGCGATCCCGGCCGCGCAGTGGAGCGACCGCATCCTGCTCTCGGCGCTGCTGCCCACCGCGAAGGTCTGCGTCCGCACGGGCGAGCAGCGCTTCGGCTGGTTCAGCCCCCGCTCCGGCGAGGCCGTGGTCGGCGGTCAGCTCTACGCCACGTACCTCGACTTCACGGTGTGGAAGAAGACGGGCGACTGACCGGTCAGGCGGGCACGTCGGTGAAGTGCTCGACCCTCGGCGCGCCGTCGAAGAACGGCCCGAGCAGCGCCCGCCACTGCGTGAAACGGTCGGTCGCGCGGAAGTTGTCCAGGTGCGCGTCGACCGAGTCCCACTCCACCAGCAGCACGAACCGGCTCGCCGACTCGACGCCGCGGGTCATGCGCACCGAGCGGCAGCCGGGGGTGGACGCGAGGAGCGGGCGTGCTTCACGGTACGCGGCGGCGAACGCCTCCTCGCGACCTTCGAGCACGTCGATGAGCGCAACTTCCAAGACCATCCGGAAAGGGTAGAGGACATCGTGCTGGACTGGCTCACGTCCGCCGCCTTCCATGCTTTCGGTGCCCCGACCACGTGGGCGGAGCTGCTGGGTTTCCTGACCGGGCTGGTCACGGTCTGGCTCGTCGTGCGGCAGCACATCGCGAACTGGCCGGTCGGCATTGCCAACGTGCTGCTGCTCATGGTCGTGTTCCAGCACGTCGGCCTCTACGGCGACGCCTGGCTGCAGGTGGTCTACGTGATCCTCGGCGCCTACGGCTGGTGGCGGTGGCGTCCCGGTGCCACGACCGTAGTGCGTCGCACGACCCGCGTCGAGTGGGGTGCGCTCACGGTTGCCGGTGTGTTGCTCACCGTGACGCTGTGGTGGTACTTGGTCCGGTTCACCGAGTCGACCGTGCCGTGGCCGGACGCCGCGACCACCGCCTTGTCACTGCTCGCGACCTACGGCCAGACCCGCCGCCTCGTGGAGAGCTGGTGGCTGTGGATCGCCGTCGACATCGTGTACGTGCCGTTGTACGCGTACAAGGACCTCTGGCTCACCGCGATCCTCTACCTGGCCTTCCTCGCCCTCTGTGTCCTCGGGCTGCGCGCCTGGCAGCAGGCGTTGCGCACCCGGCCACAGCCGGTGCCGGCATGACGCACGGGCTGGTCGTCGGCAAGTTCTACCCGCCGCACGCCGGGCACCACCACCTCATCGACACCGCCGCGCGCGCCTGCGACCGGGTCACCGTCGTCGTCGCGCCGTCCAGCGCCGAGTCGATCCCGCTGCGGGCCCGCCTCGGCTGGCTGCGCGAGGTGCACGCGGGCAGCCCGCACGTGCGGTTCGCCGGCGTGTACTGCGATCTGCCGATCGACTACGACGACCCCGACATCTGGCAGGCGCACGTCGACGTCTTCCGCGGGGCCGTCGGTCCCTCCACAGTGGACGTGGTGTTTTCGTCCGAGGTGTACGGCGAAGAGCTGGCCCGACGGTTCGGCGCCCGGCACGTGGCCGTCGATCCGGACCGCCGGGGTGTGCCGGTCTCGGGGACGGCCGTGCGGGCCGACCCCGTGGCGAACTGGGCGTTCCTGTCCCCGCCGGTGCGTGGCTGGCTGGCCCGCCGGGTGGTCGTCGTCGGCGCCGAGTCGACCGGCACCACCACCCTGGCGCGGGCCCTCGCCGCCCAGCTCAGACTGCGCGGCGGAGCGTTCGCCGGCACGCGGTGGGTCCCGGAGTACGGCCGTACCCTCACCGAACTGAAAATGGCCGGCGGCGTCAAGGTCGAGGACCTCGTCTGGGACCGCGAGGACTTCCTGACCGTGGTACGCGAGCAGAACACCGCCGAGGACGCCGCCGCCCGGGCCGGCGGGCCGCTGCTGATCTGCGACACCGACGCGTTCGCCACCGCGATCTGGGAGGAGCGCTACCTCGGCTCGTCCTCGCCGCAGGTGCGCGCCGCCTCCCGCGAGCCGGCCCTGTACCTGCTGACCCCGCACGACGACGTGCCGTTCGAGGACGACGGGATGCGCGACGGCGAACATCTGCGCGCGTGGATGACCGACCGGTTCCGAGCCGAGCTCGCCGCCAGTCCGGTGCCGTGGATCGAGCTGACCGGGACGTACCGGACGAGGCTGCGTACCGCGCTCGCAGCATGTGACGATCTGCTTGCTCAGGGTTGGCGATTTGCCGCACCGCAGCTGCCGCGGCAGGCGCCGGGAAATGTCGGTGGGTCCTGTTAGGGTCCGGCGCATGAGGCACATCACGACGTTCGCCGGGCTTCCGGTGATCCAGTTCCAGCCCGGCGTCGTCGACAAGCTGGACGCCGAGGGCACCCCGCGCAGCGCCGTCGCATGGCGGATCGAGACGGACTACGAAGACGACGAGGAGGCGTTCCGCGCCGCCCTCGACCGGTGCCTCGACGTCGTCGGCGGCGGGTCCGTGCACGCCCTGGTCATCGGCCAGTGGGGCGAGGCGTATGACACCGCGCCGCCGCTGCACCTGCTCATCGCAGCCCGCGCGCGGCTGCCGCACCTGCGGGCGCTGTTCCTCGGCGAGATGACCTCCGAGGAGTGCGAGATCTCCTGGATCAACCACACCGACGTGGCGCCGCTGCTGGCCGCGTTCCCGGGCCTGGAGATCCTGCGCATCCGCGGCGCCGAGGGGCTGCAGCTGTCCCCGGTGCGGCACATGCGGCTGCGCGAGCTGGCGGTTGAGAGCGGTGGGCTGCCCGCGGTGTTCCTGCGCGGCCTCCTCGACTCGCACCTGCCGGCCCTGACCGACCTGGAGCTGTGGCTCGGCGTCAGCCAATACGGCGGCGACATCACCGTCGACGACCTGGCCCCCGTGCTCAGCGGCGCCGGCATGCCCCGGCTGCGCCGTCTCGCCCTGCGCAACGCCGAGATCGCCGACCAGGTCGCGGCCGCGCTCGCCGGCGCGCCGGTCGTGCCGCGCCTCGAGGAGCTCGACCTGTCCCTGGGCATCCTGTCCGACCGGGGCGCCGAGGCGCTGCTGCTCGGCCAGCCGCTGACCCATCTGCGGCGGCTCGACCTGTCCCACCACTTCATCTCGGCCGACCTGGCCGACCGGCTGCGGGCCGAGCTGCCCGGCGTCGACCTCGACCTGTCCGATGTGCAGGAGGAGGACGACGGCGAGCGATACACGGCAGTGTCGGAATGACCACCATCACCGTCGTCGGCGTGCCCGGGCACCGGCGTGTCCGGCTGTTCCGGGACGCCGCGGTCGCCGCGGGCCTGCCTGAGCCGGCTGTCGTGAGCTGGCGCGACGTGTGCGCCGGCGCGTTCACGCTGGGCGCTTCCGGGGACGCTGTGGGAGGCGCTCTCGGGGATGTTTCCGGGGGCGTTCACGGCGGTGCTTTCGAGGATGCGTCCGGGGGCGTCTTCGTCGGCGGGGCAGTGGGTGAGGGCGGCGCTGTGAGCGGGCATTGGGTGCGGCTGGAGTCGCCGGGTGAGGACGCGGAGATCGACCGGCTGCTGCGGGGCGCGGCGGCGCCGGCCGCGCACGGTGAGATCGTCGGGCTCGCCGCCTGGCACCGGGGTCTCGTCGCGGCGGCCCGCCGGGTCGAGGCCCGCGGGGTGCCGCTGCTGACGGCGGTGGACGAGCTCGACGTCATGTTCGACAAGCGCCGCTGCCACGCCCTGCTGCACTCCCGCGGGGTCGCGGTGCCCGAGGCGTTCACCGCCGGTGGTTACGAGGAGATCCGCGACCGGGGGCGGCAGCAGGGCTGGCGCCGGGTGTTCGTCAAGCCGCCGCACGGGTCGTCGGCGTCGGGGGTCGTCGCGCTCGCGTTCGGCGGTGACCGGCGGAGGATCAGCGCGTACACGTCCGCGGTCCTCGACGGGGGGCGGCTGTTCAACGAGCTGCGGGTGCGGCACTACACCGACGAGCGGATCATCGCCGCGATCATCGACCGGCTCGCCGCCGAAGGCCGACCGGCCGCCGAGGGCCCGCCTGCCACTGCGGGCCCGCCTGCCACTGCGGGTCCGGCTGCCACTGCGGGTCTGGTCGCCGCTTCGGGTCGGGCTGCCGCTGAGGGCGTGGCTGCCGCCGAGGGTCCGGCCGCCGCCGAGGGTCCGGCCGCCGGCGAGGGTGTGGGCGCCCATGTCGCTGGTGGGCTGCACGTGGAGCGGTGGTTGTCGAAGGCGTCGCACGACGGGCTCGTGCTCGACCTGCGGGTGCTCGTCGTCGCGGGCCGGGTCAGCCACGTCGTCGTGCGCACCGGCCGGTCACCGATGACCAACCTGCACCTCGGCAACGCCCGCGGTGACCTGGCGGGGGTCCGCGCCGCCGCGGGCGAGGAGCACTGGGCCGCGGCGATGCGCACCTGCGAGGCGGCTGCCGCCTGCTTCCCGCGCAGCCTGCACGTCGGCGTGGACCTCATGTTCGGCCGCGACTACGGCACGCACGCGGTCGCCGAGGTCAACGCGTTCGGCGACCTGCTGCCGGGCCTGCTCGTCGGCGGGCGCGACACGTACGCGGCAGAGATCGACGCCCTCCTGTCGGGCCGCTTCACCCCCGCCGGCGTCACGGTGTCCGCTGGCGTTCCTGGGCCCGCCGGCGGCGATGTGGCGAGCCGAGCGCTGGCAGGTGTGCGGTGAAGTCGCTGATCGGCAGCCACGACCTGCTCTTCGTCACGCTCGACACGCTGCGTCACGACGTCGCGGTGGGGCAGCTCGAGGCCGGGCGCACGCCGAACCTCGCCAGGGTGCTGCCCGGCGGGGAGTGGCAGCGGCGGCACACGCCGGCGTCGTTCACGTATGCGGCGCACCACGCGTTCTTCGGGGGGTTCCTGCCCACGCCGGTGACGCCGGGTCCGCATGAGCGGCCGTTCGCGGCACGGTTCCCCGGCAGCACCACGGTCGGGCAGGACACGTGGGAGTTCGACGCCGCCGACGTGGTCACCGGGCTGCGGACCGCCGGGTACCACACGATCTGCATCGGCGGGGTCGGCTTCTTCGCGATGACGTCGGCGCAGGGCGGGGTCCTGCCGGGGCTGTTCGACGAGGCGCACTGGACCCGCGAGTTCGGCGTCACCAACCCCGCCTGCTTCGAGGCGCAGCTCGACCGGCTCAAGACGGTGCTGCCCGCCGACGGGCCGCTGTTCACGTTCGTCAACGTCGCCGCCATGCACCAGCCCAACCGGCACTACCTGCCCGGCGCCACGCAGGACACGGTCGCGTCGCACGGGGCGGCGCTCGCGTACGTCGACCGGCACCTGCCGGTGCTGTTCGGGCTGGTCACGTCCCGGGGGCGGCCCTGCCACGTGATCATGTGCAGCGACCACGGCACGGCGTACGGCGAGGACGGGCACATCGGGCACCGCGTCGCGCACGAGGTGGTGTGGACCGTGCCGTACGCCGAGTTCACGTTCGAGCCGGGGGAGTGGTGATGCTGGGCTCGCCGTACCAGGGATATCTGTACGCGTACCCGCACAAGACCGCGTACCGGCCGCTGCGACCGCGACCCAGGCTCGCCGACGTGTGGGCGGGCGAGGCGACGGATGCGCTGTTCCTGTACGTCCACGTGCCGTTCTGCGAGATGCGGTGCGGGTTCTGCAACCTGTTCACCCGGGCCAACCCGCCCGCGGCGCAGGTCACCGCGTACCTCGACCAGCTGCGGCGGCAGGCGGACCGGGTCGCCGCCGCGGTGCCCGCCGCGACCTACGCCCGCGCGGCGATCGGCGGCGGCACCCCGACGTACCTGACGGCGGCCGAACTGGAGCGGCTCTTCGACACCGTCGAGCGGGCCACCGGCGCCGACCTGCGGGCTGTGCCGACGTCGGTGGAGACGTCACCGGCCACCGCGACCGCCGACCGGCTCGCGGTCCTGCTCGACCGCGGCACGACCAGGGTCAGCATCGGCGTGCAGAGCTTCCTCGACGCGGAAGCGCACGCCGCCGGCCGACCGCAGCACCGCGCCGAGGTCGACCGGGCCCTCGACACGATCCGCGCCGCCGGGCCGGCCGAGCTCAACATCGATCTCATCTACGGCATCCCAGGGCAGACCGCCGGCACATGGACCGGTTCGCTGCGCACCGCGCTGACGTGGCGGCCCGAGGAGCTGTACCTCTACCCGCTGTACGTGCGCCCGATGACCGGCCTGAGCAGGCGGGCCCCTGGCACCCCCGACCCCGAGTGGGATGCGCAACGCCTCCAGCTGTACCGGCACGCCGTGGAGCTGCTCGGCGCCGAGGGCTATGAGCAGCAGTCCATGCGCGCCTTCCGACGGCGGGACGCGCCGCCGGTCGACGGCCCCGGGTACTGCTGCCAGGACGACGGCATGGTCGGGCTCGGGTGCGGGGCGAGGTCGTACACCTCGAGGCTGCACTACTCGTTCGACTACGCGGTGAGCGTCCGGCAGGTGCGGGGCATCCTGGAGGACTACCTGGCGCGGCCCGCGGCGGACTTCGACGTCGCCGAGGTCGGCTTCGCGCTCGACGGCTTCGAGCAGCGCCGGCGCTGGCTGCTCAAGTCGCTGCTGCGGGCGTCCGGCCTGGATCCCGGCGGGTACCTGGCGCGGTTCGGCACCGGCGTCGACGACGACTTCCCGGCGCTGCGCCTGTTGCGCGAGACCGGCCACCTCGACGGGCACCGGCTCACCGCCGAAGGGCTCGCGCACTCCGACGCGATCGGGCCGTGGCTCACCTCCGACGGCGTCCGCGCCGCCATGGCCGGGCACGTGCCACGATGAGGATCCTGTACCGCGGCCCGCTCGCGAGCTGCAACTACGACTGCCCGTACTGCCCGTTCGCGAAGCGCCGCGACCCGCCCGAGGTGCTGCGCGCCGACCGGGCCGCGCTGGAACGGTTCGTCGGCTGGATCGAGGCGCATCCCGGTGAGCCGACCGAGGTGTTGTTCACGCCGTGGGGCGAAGGGCTGACCCGGTCCTGGTACCGCACGGCGCTGACCCGCCTGTCGCACCTGCCGCACGTCGGGCGGGCGGCGATCCAGACCAACCTCGCCGGCCGGCTCGGCTGGGTCACCGACGCCGACCCCGGCACCCTGGCGCTGTGGTGCACGTTCCACCCCGGGCAGGTCAGCCTGGAGCGGTTCCTGCGGCAGGCGGCGACCCTGCACCGGCACGGCATCAGGCACTCGGTCGGCGTGGTCGGCCTGCCGGGGCACCACGCCGACGCCGTCGCGCTGCGGTCCGCGCTGCCCAGCGACGTGTACGTGTGGATCAACGCCGCCGACGGCCACACGTACACGCCGCAGGAGGAAGCGGCGTGGACCGCGATCGACCCGCTGTTCGGCTACAGCGTCCGGCCGCACCGATCCCTCGGGCGTTCCTGCCGCACCGGCGACGAGGTGATCTCCGTCCTCGGCGACGGCACCGTCCGGCGCTGCCACTTCGTGCCCGAGCCCCTCGGCAACCTGTACGACGGCACCTGGCGCCCGACCACCGCGCCCTGCCCGAAGCAGGAGTGCGACTGCCACATCGGCTACGTCCACCTGCGGACCCTGCCGCTGTACGAGGTGTTCGCCGGCGGCGTCCTGGAGCGGGTGCCGCACGACCTGCCGCTGTGGTCCGTTCCGCAGGCGGTGCTCGGGGAGGAACCGGTCCGGCGGCGGGTGGAGGAGGCGTCGCTCGCGGACGGGGCGCCGGTGACGGAGGTGGTATCGCTTTTGTGAGGTGAACTCGCCCTGGCGGCCCTGGCGGCCCTGGCGGCCCTGGCGGCCCTGGCGGCTCGTTGTCGGGTGAGTTGTCGGGGTGAGTTGTCGGGGTTATCTGACCCCGCACGGCCCGCCATCGCGCTCCGGCGCCGCGCACCCGGTCACCGCACCCGGTCACCGCACCTGACCACCGCGCCCCACCGCCGACCACCCGGCCACGGCACCCCGGCACGACGCGTTCGTCCGTCCGGGCGCCGTGTCACCGCCTGGGCTCCGCCTGGGCTCCGCCTGGGCTCCGCCTGGGCTCCGCCTGGGCTCCGCCTGGGCTCCGCCTGGGCTCCGCCTGGGCTCCGCCTGGGCTCCGCCTGG
>NZ_JBFAIC010000005.1:76884-90739 GCF_040654515.1 Dactylosporangium sp. NPDC050688 | reverse complement strand
GGCTCCGCCCGTCCCGGCACCGTGTCACCGCCCGCCCCGAGGAACCCTCGCAAACCCCGCCAGCCCGGTACCACGGCAGCCCTGCGAACGCAGAACGGGAGCCGCACCAGCGGCTCCCGTCCATGTCACACGATGCTCAGGCGTGCGCCCGCTTCCGGGCGACACGCTCGCGGTCCTTCTGGTCGAGCATGACCTTGCGGATGCGGACCGCGGTCGGGGTGACCTCGACGCATTCGTCCTCGCGGCAGAACTCCAGGGCCTGCTCCAGGGTGAGCTTGCGCGGCGGGATCAGCTTCTCCGTCTCGTCGGCGGCGGAGGAGCGCATGTTGGTGAGCTTCTTCTCCTTGGTGATGTTGACGTCCATGTCGTCGGCGCGGGAGTTCTCGCCGACGATCATGCCCTCGTACACCTCGGTGGTGGGCTCGATGAACATGGAGCCGCGCTCCTGCAGGTTCATCATCGCGAACGGGGTGGCCACGCCGGCCCGGTCGGCGACGAGGGAGCCGGTGGCGCGCATGCGCAGCTCGCCGAACCACGGCTCGTACTTCTCGAAGACGTGGTGCAGGATGCCGGTGCCGCGGGTGTCGGTGAGGAACTCGGTCCGGAAGCCGATGAGGCCGCGTGCCGGGACCAGCCACTCCATGCGGATCCAGCCGGTGCCGTGGTTGACCATCTGCTCCATGCGGCCCTTGCGGGTGGCCAGGAGTTGGGTGATCGCGCCGAGGTACTCCTCGGGGGCGTCGATGGTGAGCCGCTCAACGGGCTCGTGGACCTTGCCGTCGACCTCGCGGGTGACGACCTGCGGCTTGCCGACGGTCAGCTCGTAGCCCTCGCGGCGCATCTGCTCGACGAGGATGGCCAGGGCCAGCTCGCCACGGCCCTGCACCTCCCAGGTGTCGGGGCGCTCGGTGGGCAGGATCCGCAGCGACACGTTGCCGACCATCTCCCGGTCGAGCCGGTCCTTGACCAGCCGCGCGGTGACCTTGGTGCCCTTGACCTTGCCGGCGAGGGGCGAGTTGTTGGTGCCGATGGTCATCGAGATCGCCGGCTCGTCGACGGTGATGAGGGGCAGCGCGACCGGGTTCTCGGCGTCTGCGAGGGTTTCACCGATCATGATCTCGGGGATGCCGGCGAGGGCGATGATGTCGCCCGGCCCGGCCTCCTCGGCCGGCTTGCGCTCCAGGCCCTGCGTCATCAGCAGCTCGGAGATCCGCACGTTCTGCACGGTGCCGTCGGTGCGGATCCAGGCGACGGTCTGGCCCTTGCGGATGCGGCCCTCGCGGACCCGGCACAGCGCGAGGCGGCCGAGGAACGGCGACGCGTCGAGGTTGGTGACGTGCGCCTGCAGCGGCGCGCCCTCCGTGTACGACGGGGCCGGGATCGTGCTCAGCAGCGTCTGGAACAGCGGCTGCAGGTCGTCGCTGTCGGCGGGGACGGTGCCGTCCTCGGGCTGGCTCAGGGAGGCGACGCCGTCGCGGGCGCACGCGTAGACGATCGGGAACTCGATCTGGTGCTCGTCGGCGTCGAGGTCGAGGAAGAGCTCGTACGTCTCGTCGATGACCTCCTTGATCCGCGCGTCGGGCCGGTCGACCTTGTTGATGACCAGGATGATCGGCAGGCGGGCCTTGAGGGCCTTGCGCAGCACGAACCGGGTCTGCGGCAGCGGTCCCTCGCTGGCGTCGACGAGCAGGACGACGCCGTCGACCATGGTCAGGCCGCGCTCGACCTCGCCGCCGAAGTCGGCGTGGCCGGGCGTGTCGATGATGTTGATCGTGGTCGGGGTGCTGCCGTCGGCGGGGACGTAGCGCACGGCGGTGTTCTTGGCGAGAATGGTGATGCCCTTCTCGCGCTCGAGGTCCATCGAGTCCATGACCCGGTCGACCTGCTCCGCGCGCGCGTGGAACGCGCCGCTCTGCCGCAGCATCGCGTCGACAAGGGTGGTCTTGCCGTGGTCGACATGAGCGACGATGGCGACGTTGCGAAGGTCTGAACGGGTCTGCATGACCCCTATTGTTCCAGGCGACCCCGCGGCGCCGTCACGCACAGTGCGCGATGTGACGTTCGGCGCCCCGCTCATCGTTCCCGCCGGTTCGGGCGTCATAGGGGACAGCGGGCCACGGCCGTCCGCGATAGCGTGCCAGTACGGGGAGGCATCGATGAGCTATGGCGGATTTTACGACGATGACGAGACCGCTGAGCAGCGCTGGGACGATCCCGCGGCGGGGGCGCGCCGGCGGCGCTTCGGGTTGATCTTCCTGCTCGGCGCGCTGGTCGTGGTGGTGCTGGTCGCCATCGGCGGGCTGGCCGTCCTGGTCAAGGGCGACGACCCGGTGCCCGCGTCGGTCGGGGCGCGGCAGTCCTCGGCGGCCGCGCAGCCGAGCGCCGAGGAGAGCTCCCTGGCGGTGGAGACCACGTCCGCGCCGCCGAGCCCGACGCCGTCCGCCACGCCGTCGAAGACCGCCGCGGCGAAGAAATCGATCGCGCCACCGAAGCAGACGGCGCTGCCACCGCCGCCGCCGAAGGTCAGCACCAAGCCCGGCTGCCAGCCTGAGTACAAAGGCACCCAGCTGCCGAAGTCGACGGTCCGCGAGTATCTTGACGCCGCCGCCGTGAAGCAGTTCTGGGGCTCCAACACCCCGGCCGAGGTGCAGGCGATCCGGGTGCCGAAGCGCCTGCTGTACGGGGTCGCCGACCAGGAGAGCGGCTGGCAGTCCAACATCTACGCCTGCGACGGCGGGGTCGGCGTCATGCAGATCATGCCCAACACCGAGACGTGGATGAACCAGCGGTTCGGCACGTCGTGGAAGATCGGCACGCCGCACGACAACGTGATGCTCGGCGGGCAGTACCTCGCGTGGGCGATCCGCTACTTCGGCGAGCAGCTCGGCACGTTCGACATCATGGGCGCCGACCCGACCCTGCTCAACGCGGTGATCTCCGCGTACAACAACGGCGCGGGCGCCGTCGATCTCACCAAGGGTGATGCCGGGATCACCAACTGGAGTTACGTCAACAACGTCAAGGCGCTCATGGGCCGGTGCTGCAACAATTACTAGCCACGCGGCAGCGGCTAACGTAGGGCGGCATGAGGCTCGACCCGGTAGGCCGACTGCTGAAGCTGCCGCCCGTGCTGACCGGGCGGGTCCGCGTCACCAAGGGCATCCCGGTCCGGATGCGCGACGGTGCGATCCTGCGCGCCGACCACTACGGACCGGCCCTGGACGCCGAGCTGCCCACGGTGCTGGTCCGCACGCCCTACGGCCGGGGCGCGCCGACCAACCTGCTGTGCCGGGCCGTCGCGCAGCGCGGCTTCAACGTGCTCATCCAGTCCTGCCGCGGCACCGCCGACTCGGGCGGCACGTTCGAGCCACTGCTGCAGGAGCGCGAGGACGGCCTCGACACGCTCGACTGGTTGCGGTTGCAGCGGTGGTACGACGGCCGCCTGCTCACCTACGGCCCCAGCTACGTCGGGTTCGTGCAGTGGGCCCTGGCCGCCGAGGCGGGTGACGAGCTCAAGGCGATGGCCACGATCGTCACCGCGTCGGACTTCGGCCCGCCCACGTACGCCGGCGGCGCGTTCTCCCTGGACACCGTCCTGACCTGGTCGGCCATCCTCGACGCGCAGCGCGGCGCGCGCCTCGACAACGCCGTCGAGCTGCTGCGCGGCCAGCCGAGGCTGCAGCGCGGCCTGGCCCGGGTGCCCCTCGCCGAGGCCGACCGGATCACCACCGGCGCCGAGATCGAGTTCTTCCAGCGCTGGCTCGCCGAGGCCGACCCGACCTCCGCGTACTGGACGCAGCGCGGCCACACCCACACCCTGCCGAAGGTCACCGCGCCGGTGCTCATGATCGGCGGCTGGTACGACATCTTCCTGCCGTGGCAGCTCAACGACTACGCCGCGCTGCGGGCGGCCGGCGCCCAGCCGCACTTGACCGTCGGGCCGTGGCACCACGGCAGCGCCGGGCTGTTCCAGCACTCCGCGGCCGAGGCGGTCGCCTGGTTCCGCGCGCACACCGGCGGCCCCGAACGCATCCGCGAGCATCCGGTGCGGGTCCACGTCGGGGGCACCGGCGCGTGGCGCGACCTGCCGGAATGGCCGCCGACCGGGAGTCAGTCGCAGCGCTGGTACCTGCACCGCGACGCCGCCCTGAGCCCGGTACCGGCACCGGACGGCGAACGCCTCGACGGCTTCACGTACGACCCGAAACAGCCGACACCGGCGCTCGGCGGCCCCCGGCTCATCGGCAAGATCTCCGGTCGGCGCGACAACCGCCCCCTGGAGGACCGCCCCGACGTGCTGACCTTCACCTCGGCGCCGCTCACCGAACCCCTCGAGGTCGTCGGCCCGGTCAGCGCCGACATCACGGTCCACGCGACCCGCGCCCGACCGGCCGGTGCCGCGCCCCGGGCCGCGGAGGGCGTGCCGTCCTTCGACGTGTTCGTCCGGTTGTGCGAGGTCGACGAGCAGGACCGATCGTGGAACATCTGCGACGGCCTCGCCCGCGCCACCGCCCCCGAGACGGACGCCGCGCCGGACGGAACCGGGCAGGTGGTACGGGTGGAGCTGTGGCCGACCGCGTACCGGTTCGCGGCGGGCCGCCGCATCCGGGTGCAGGTCAGCGGCGGGGCGCACCCGCGGTTCTCCCGCAACCCGGGCACGGGCGCGCCACTCGGCCATGAACTGGAGCTGCGCGCCGTCCGGCAGGAGCTCCTCGCCCCGTCGTCGATCAACCTGCCGGTGCTGGCCTCGGAGCCGGCACCGCCGTCCTCGTCGCAGCCGGCGGGTCAGTCCTCGAACGTGGAGGGGCCGACGTCGGTGTAGCTGCCCGCGTCGGCGTCCCACTCGAACTGCCGCCCCTCGGAGCCGGCACTGACGATCTTGCCGAACGCCGGGTACCGCTCCACGAGCCACTCCAGGTCCGGCATGAGCAGCTCACCGGCGTCGGCGAGCTGCTCGTCGGTCTCGTCACCCACCAGCAGGTTCCACCCGCTGGCCTTGCGGCCGTCCGGCGCGGCCGGCAGGGTGGCGTCCTCGGGGTCGTGGTACACGTACCCGGGCAGCAGCGACTCGTCCTCCACCAGCCGCCGCGACGCGAACGCGATCAAGTAGCTCATGTCCTCAAGTATCCCCGCGCTCGACGGTGACCTCGGCGGTGGGGATCCCCCGCGCCGCCGCCAGCCACTGCGCCTCGGCCTCGACCGCCACCCGGACCGGCGCACGCAGCGACACCCACGGCGCCACGGTCACCACGAGCCGCTTCCCGGCGACCTTGGCCCGCCACGTCCCGGCGAGGTCCCCGTCGAGCAGCAGCACCCCCGGGTTGCCCAGCACCCGCCACACCTCCCGCTCCCGCGCCTTGTCCGGCGTCAGCAACGAGCGGTCCCGCGCCTGCAGGAACGGGTCCGACGACGGCAGCAGGCGTACCCCCGGTGCCGGCTCGGCGGCCACCAACGCGTCCAGGGAGTCCTGCGGTATCCACGCCTTGCGCCCGTCGACGGTGACCTCGGCGAGCCCACCGGGCCACGCCGGCCGCAACGCCGTGAGGGTCGTGCCGAAGTACTTCGCGACGTCGCCGGGCGTGGCCGGGCCGAGCAGCCGCAGGTACGCGTGGATGAGCCCGGACGGGTCCCCGGGCCCGTCGGGGATGCTGATCTGTCGCGGTGTGCCGCGCTGTCCGGGCGTGCCGCTCTGTCCGGGTGCGCTGCTCTGTCCGGGCGTGCCACGGGTCTTGGCCCCGGCGGGTCTGCTCTTGGGCCGCCCGACGGGCAGCAGGACGGTCGTCGCCGCGGTCTCGTCGAGCTGGACGCCGCCGGCGAGCCCGGCCTGCTGGAAGATCGCCCCCGAGATGTGCTGCGCCTTGCACGGCTCGCAGTAGTACGTCAACGCCTCGGGCACCCGGTCACTGACGCCACGGCTCGCGTCGCCCTTCGAGGTCGGCCCGGTCACGACGGCCGCGAACGCCTCGGCGGTCGCCCGGAACGCCGCCATCCCCAGCTTCCCGCCGTCGGGGATCTGCTTCGTCGCGAACCGCGCCGCCGCGTCGGCGTCGCTGATCGGCCACAGCGCCGTGACCAGCCCGGGCAGGTCCGCGGTCCGGTGCAGGTGCCGGGCACCTCGCGCCGACCACACCAGACTCAGCGGCGCGTCGAACCGGCTCGTCCGCGCCGCAAGGGCCTGCCGCGCCGTGCCGGCCGGCACGTTGGCCACCCCCAGGTCGAGGATGTCCAGGTCACCGGGGTCGGCGTCGACCCGTTCGTGCAGCTGGTTGGTGAGGATCCGGTACGCGAGCACCGTCGCCCGCCCGACGTTCGGCATCACCTCATTCTCGTGCCGCCCGCCCCACCCCGCATCCCGGTCGCCTGTCACCCCCGTTGCCCCGCTGAGCCGCGGGGGTGGGGTCACCTCCAGGGGTCGCGCTCGCGTGGAGGGCAGTGAGCAGGGACAGCGCTCGCACGGAGGAGTCGCGCGGGGAACATGCCTGCGCCAAGGGGCGGCGCGCGCAGTAGGCGGCGCGCGGGGCCGGCTGGCGTGCGGGGCGGGCTGGCGTGCGGGGCCCGCGGGCGTGAGGGGCGGTGGGCGATGCGAGGCCGGTGGGCGTGCGGGTCGGGGCGTGCGGGCGGGGGCGTACGGGGTCGGTGGGCGTTCGGGTTCCCGGCGGCGCGGCTTTGCTTGCGTGACGGGCCACGGCAGACGGACGATCGCACCATGACCAGAGACGTGAGCGGTGCCGAGGACGGCTCGGGCGAGATCAGGTTCAGCGATCCCGAGCTGTCGTTCCTGCGGCACGCCAGGTTCGGCGAGCTGCCAGCCAGGGTCCGCCCCGCCGACACGGTTGAACTGGTCGAGACCGACCCCCGGCGCGACTGGCCCGACGTCGGTCCGAGCCGCGAGCAGGCAGAGATCCAAGGCGCCGGCGGCTGAGCCGGGCCCGGCCCGGGGCGTGGGAATGGCTGGCGGCGGGACCGGCAGGTCAGAGCGGCAGGTCGGGGCCGTGGTGCGGGCGGCCGCGGGTCAGGTCTGGACCAGGGGGTGGTACTCCTCCTCGGTGAGGCCGAACGTCCAGGCGACGCCCGCCCGGGCCGTGCGGGTCGTCGGGGGGACGCGCAGCCAGTAGACGCGGCTGGTGCCGTCCGGCTCGGGGGTGCTGTTGATGACCTCGACCATCGTCAGGGGCTCGTCATCGGTGAACGTGAGCTGCCACAGCACGCCGCACGCGTCGGAGCTGAGGCGGCGGGCGCCGGCCTCGCGCAGGTAGCGCTCGTAGCCGAAGTGCTCGAGCATGACGCGGCGCAGCTCGGCGTTGCGCTCGCCGGCGATCTGGGCGTGGGTCAGGTGGGCGAGCCGGTCGACGAGGTCGGACGGGATCGGCATGCCACGCCAGGCGTGCAGGGCGAACCCGTCGCTGTAGTGCAGGGCGGGGGTCTCCGCCGCGTGCAGCCGGCCGACGTTGTCGCGGTGCAGCTCGTCGGGGCGGTCGGTGAGGATCGCGACGTTGGCATACGGCCACCACCAGCCGGCGGAGCGGGCCAGCCCGGCCAGGCCGGCGAGGCGCTGCGCCGCGGCCAGCACCGCCGCGGGGGTCTCGGACCGGGAGTGGTCGGCGCGGGAGTCGCCCGCGCGCGAGGCGGCGGCGTCGAACGCGGCGAGCCACCCCGCGTCGTGCTGCCCGCCGACGGCGTCGAGCAGCACGGCGCGCACGTGGGTGGGCAGCTCGTTGCGCAGGTGGGTGCGCAGCGGCGCGGCGACCCGGTCGTTGACCATCCGCCAGACGTCGGCGCCGCACGCCGCCCACAGCCGGGCCCAGCCGTCGGGGCCGAGCAGCTCGTGGACCTCGGCGCGGGCCGCCGCCCACGGGGTGGTGCGCACCGCCGCGCGGACCGACACCCCGGCCGTGCCCGGCACCGGCGGGCAGCCCTGCGCGCGCAGCTCGTCGGCGACGGTGAGGTCCTCGGCGGCCACGGTCGTGGTGACGCCCAGGCGGGCGGTGGGCAGGGTGAGGCCGGCCCGGGCGGCGCGCCGGGAGGCAGTGGTCATCGGCCGCTCGGGGATGGGGCCCGGCAGGTCACGGCGGCCGGTGAGCACGGCCGCCGCCCTGGCACCGGCCGCCGGTGAGGCGAACCACACCACGTGCGCGGGCTCGGGCAGGCCGGCCGAGCGATACGCCAGGCGGACCGCGTCGGCGGCGGCGTCGCGGTCGGCGGGCGCCGTGGACAGGCCGGCGGCCAGCCACTTCGCCGCGTTGGCGCCGAGCGCCGCGGCGCTGGTCTCGTCGGTGAGCGGGGTCGTGGTCATCAGTCGGCCACCGGACGCCACGAGCCGGGCACGTACTCACGCTGGCGGATGATCCGATAGGTGCCGGCCGGGACGGCGATCGTGGCGTGCTCCTCGTGCACGACCCGCGCCCGGGTCACGACCTTGACGAACAGCCGGTCGATGTCGTCGCGGTCGGCGAGCAGCAGCGTGTCGGGGCCGACGATCACATGGGCGTGGCCGGTCGCCTCGCCGCGGGCGAGGATCATGCGGCCGGAGCGGTCGCGTGGGGCGGGCACCGCGGTCGCCGGCACCTCGCCGGCGGTGATGGGCACCAGCAGGACGTCACCTTGTCGATACACGGGCCGGACCTCCCCAGCGGGAAACAGATGTTCGAACCAGCAGATCGCACGATATCCGGGGGGTACGACAGTTTTCCGCCCGGCGTCCCCGCCCGTTTTCGACAACGCGTCCGGTCAAGCCCATAAGCGACTCTGTACGGACAGCGCGTGACCAGACAAATATGGAAATACCCGGCCGTAGCCATCGAACAGGGTCGCGTAAAGCGGGAAAAGACGGGACCATGAATACCTCGCGGCGCAAGGGGGTGCATCATGCAGTCGACACTCGCGGTCCTGTGTCCGTTCACGCCGCGTCTCTCACCACACGTGGACTCGGTGCAGCGCTGGTCGTTGCACTGGGCCACGCGGCACGGCCTGCTGGACCGGCCGGGCGCGCGGGCCGCGTTCGCCAGGGCCAGGTTCGCCAACCTGATGGCCCGCACGTATCCGGATGCCGGCCCCGCCGATCTGCGGCTCGCCACGGCGTGGCTGATCAGTGTGTTCGCCCTCGATGACCGCCTGGAGCGTGCCGGCGGTCCGGCCGCGACACGCCACCTGGTCGATGAGGTGCAGCACCTGCTCCGCGACACCGCAGACACCGGACGTCAGGAGGACGGCCAGGACGAAGGCCAGGACAGGCCGAAAGGGCATCTGCGCGCGATCGGGGAGGTGTGGCGCCGCACCCGGGAGCGGGTCAGCCCGGCCTGGCGGGAGCGGTTCACCGGCCACGTCGGCGACTACCTGGAGGCCACCGTCTGGGAGGCCGGCAACCGGGCCGCGAACCGGCCGCCGTCCGTGGCCGAGTATCGCGTCATGCGCTTCCGCACCGCCGCGGTCGACATGTTCTTCGACCTCATCGAGCCGCTGCACGGCGTCGAGCTGCCCGCGGAGGTCCTCGCCGACCGCGACTTCGCCGCGATGCGCCGCTCCGCCGGGATGATCACCGCGATCTTCAACGACCTGGTGTCGTGGCCGAAGGAGGAGGCCGCCGGCGACCACCACAACATCGTCCTCGCGCTGCGGCACGAGCGGCGCCTGCCGGTCGAGGCCGCGGTGCGGGCCGCCGTCGGCGAGCACGACACCCTGGTCGAGGACTTCATGGCGGCCCGCGAGCGGTTCGCGGCCGGACCCTTCGCCGAGGACCAGGCGGTCGCGGCGGTGGCCGCCGACTTTGCGCACTGGATCCGCGGCAACGTCGACTGGTCGATGGAGTCCGGCCGGTACACCCCGGCCGAGCACGCCGGTGAGGGCAGGCCGATCGCGATCCCCGCGCACCGCCGGCCTGTCGAATAAGCCGCGCGCCGCCCGCTCATCGGGCAGACCGCGCACCGCCGGCCCGGCGGACACACCGCGCACCGGCACCCCGGCGAGCACACCGGCCGGTCAGCGCGAACGCTGACCGGCCGGCTTTCCGGTGCGGTGGAGAGTGGAGCTCAGATGGTGCGCCGCTGCTCGTCGTCGGTCTCCCGCGTCATGTCCGGGGCCGCCTGCATGGCGTCGGAGCCGGGCACATCGGGGGAGCGGGTCGCGGCACCGGGCGGCGTGGTGCCCGGCGCGATCCAGGAACCCGGCTTCGGCGCACCGGTGCCGGGCGCACCGGGGGTTCCGGTGGAGGGCGTGCCGGTGGTCGTACCGGTGCCGGTGGAGGGCGTGCCGGAAGGCGTACCAGTGCCGGTGGAGGGCGTGCCGGAAGGCGTACCAGTGCCGGTGGAGGGCGTGCCGGAAGGCGTGGCGGAAGGGGTACCAGTGCCGGAGGGGACCGCGCCGGAAGCCGGAACGGTGCCGGACGCCCCGCCCGCACCCGGCTGCTCCACATCGCCGCGCCAGGCGCCGCTCTCGGTGCCGCGGTGCTCGATGAACTCGCGGAAGTTCGCCATGTCGGCCTTGATCAGCCGGTCCACGATGCCGACCCTGTCGGCGACGTTCTCGATGAACCCCTCGGGGTCGATGTCGAGCTGCGCGGTCACCCGGCTGTGGGTGTCGTCGAGCCGGTGGAAGGTGACCACACCGGCGTGCTTCGGACCTTCGGTCGAGGTCCAGGCGACCCGCTCGTCCGGATGCTGCTCGGTGATGCGCGCGTCGAACTCGCGGCGTACCCCACCGAACTCCACCACCCAGTGCAGCCTGGTGTCGTCGAGCTGGCGGATCTCCCGCACGCTGTTCATGAACGCCGGGAACTCCTCGAACTGGGTCCACTGGTTGTACGCGGTCCGGACGGGCACGGCCACGTCCACGGTCTCCACAACCTGACTCATGAGCGATCACTTCCTCTCGGTGCTCACTTTTGGCTACCCCCGCAGGGTGAGGGCAAACCCGCACAAGGTGTGCGACCGGCAGCCGCCGTACGCTGGCTGAATGGGCGATCGTGGAGCATTTCGCCTACGGCGTCATCACGCCCGCGCTCGCCGTCGCCCTGTCGTTCCTCGGCTGCCTGCTCGGCGTCTTCATCGCGGCCCGTTCCAGGGCGTCCAGCGGCGGCAGCAGGGCCAGGTGGCTGACCCTGTCGGCGGTGGCGATCGGGGGAGCGGGCACCTGGGTGCCGCACTTCATGGCGCTGCTGGGCACCGACGTGCCGAACTCGGTCCTGCGCTATGACGTGCCGATCACCGCGCTCGGGTTCGGCATCGCAGTGGTGGTGTACTGCCTGGGCCTGTACATCGTCGGGTTCGGCCGCCCGACGCTGTGGAAGGTGCTGCCGGCCGGGGTCGTCACCGGGCTCGGCCTGACCGCGGTGTACAGCACCGCGCCGCTGGCGATGCGGGTGGCCGGGACCGTCGGCTACGACCCGGCGACCGCGACCGCCGCTGTCGTGGCCGCGGTGGTCGGGGCGACGGTGACGCTGTGGTGTGTGGCGACGGTCCGGGGCAACCGGGCGCGGGTCGCGGCCGCAGTGATCATGGCGGCGGCGGCGTGCAGCACGCACTACGCGGCGCTGTCGGCGGTGCGGGTGCAGCCCGTCCCGTCGCCCCTGGAGATCCGGGGCGCGGGGCCGCTGGAGCTGCTCACCCCGGTCTGCGTCCTGGCCTGCGTGCTGCTGAGCGTCCTGGCGTACGCGACCGTCGGGTTCTCCGTGCGGCAGAACACCGCCTCGGAGGAGGAGCTGCTGCGCCGGGCCCGCGACATGTACTCGGTGGCGACCCTGCACCGCGCGGTGGCGGCCCGGCACGAGGAGAGGGACCGCGGCCGGGCCGCGGTCCCTCAGTGACGCCTCGCCGTACGCCTTACTTGAGCGCGGCTGCCGGGTCGGCGGCCACCTGTGCCAGGCGCTCCGGGCTCACCGCGCCGGCCAGGACCCGGCCGTCGTCGGTGATCAGCACGCTGAACAGCTTGCTGTTGAACGTGTGTCCGCCGTTGCCCAGCGGGAGCTGGTTGATGGCGTCCTGGACCTGCTTGGCCTCCGCCGGGTCCGTGGTCGCCTGCGCGGGCTGCCCCGTCCGCACGACCAGGACCGACGTCCAGCCGGTGCCGATGACCGTGCGCTTGGGCTCCGTACCGGCCGGGTGCTGCTGCTCACCGGCGGTGGCCTCGGCCTTCGCCGGGTCCGCCTCCTCGACCTTGGTGCCGGCCGGCGGGTTGAACACGAACTGGGCGTCGTCGGGACGGGTGAAGCTCACCTGCGTGAACGCCACCTCGAACGCCGGGTTGGAGTCACCCTTGGCCAGGACCTGCACGCGCAGCGGCAGCTTCTCCTGAGCGTCGATCGCCAGCCGTACCTGGCTGATGAGCGACGCCGTGTCACGCGGGCGCAGGATGAGCTCGTACGCGTCCCGGCCGGCGATCTTCGCCGAGTTGCCGATGGACACCTGCGTGGTCGGGTCGATCGCCTTGAGGGCGAGGTCGGCCGCTTCCTGCGGGCTCTTCGGCATCTCGCTCGGGATCGCGCCGGGGGTCTTCGCCTCGCCGCCGGTGCTCTTGTAGTGCTGCGCCTTGCCGGACTTGCTGTTCCAGGTCCAGGTGTCGGCGCCGTTGTGGATGATGTCGCTCTGGCCCTGCGTGCCCAGCAGTGACAGCCGGGCCTTGTCCGGGCCCGAGTACCACACGCGCAGGGTGTGCTTGCCCGACACGAGCGACGTGAGCTCCGAGCTCTGCTCGCCCAGCAGCGACGGCAGGGCCGGCAGGCCCAGGTCCGCCCGCTCCACGACGGTGCCGGACAGCCCGTCCAGGTGCGCGGTCTGCAGGTCGACCAGCAGCTGCGCGGCGGTGCGCGGCGGCAGGTTCGGCTCGGCGGCGACGGCGAGGGTCTTTGCGGCCACGCCCGCACCTACCACCGCGACCGCGGCCAGCGCGGGCACCGCCCACCGTAGGACAGGTCGTGACGTGAACTTCGACATTGGGTACACCTCCTGCCGACCATGGTGCTCGGGGTCGGCTGTGACATCGCTGAGACCGCCTGTGCGTTCGCACAGCACAGCGTGCCACGCTGGTCCCCGTGCGGCTGCTGGTGGTTGAGGACGAGATTCGGATGGCGGGCGCGCTGCAGCGCGGCCTGCAGGCGGAGGGCTTCGCCGTGGACGTGGCCGGCGACGGGCCGACAGGCCTTGAGCTGGCCAGACACGGCGGCTACGACGCGGTGATCCTGGACATCATGCTGCCCGGCCTGTCCGGGTACCGGGTGGTGTCGGCGTTGCGTGCGGAGAAGAACTGGGTGCCGGTGCTCATGCTCTCGGCGAAGGACGGCGAGTACGACCAGGCCGACGGCCTCGACTGCGGCGCCGACGACTACCTGACCAAGCCGTTCTCGTACGTGGTGCTGGTCGCCCGGCTCCGGGCGCTGCTGCGCCGGGGCGCGCCGGAACGCCCGAGCGTGCTCACCGTGGGTGAGCTGACCCTCGACCCGGCGCGGCGGCGGGTCACCAGCGGCGGCGAGGAGATCGTGCTGACCGCCCGGGAGTACGCGCTGCTGGAGTACCTGATGCGCCGCCCGGGGCAGGTGGTGTCCAAGACGGAGCTGCTCGACCACGTGTGGGACGCGAGCATCGACACGGCGCCGAACGCGGTCGAGGTGTACGTCGGCTACCTGCGCCGCAAGCTCGGCCGCGACGTTCTGGAGACCGTCCGCGGCGCGGGTTACCGGTTGCGAACGGCATGAGCGGGCCGGAGCGTAGCGGAGGGGCTGCGAATCAGCAGGCTCAGGGGCGAAGGTCAGGCCGCCGGAGCGGGGCGGAGGTGGCATGAGCGGGCCGGAGCGTAGCGGAGGGGCTGCGAATCAGCAGGCTCAGGGGCGAAGGTCAGGCCGCCGGAGCGGGGCGGAGGTGGCATGAGC
>NZ_JBFAIC010000005.1:0-76784 GCF_040654515.1 Dactylosporangium sp. NPDC050688 | reverse complement strand
GGGCCGGAGCGTAGCGGAGGGGCTGCGAATCAGCAGGCTCAGGGGCGAAGGTCAGGCCGCCGGAGCGGAGCGGAGGTGGCATGACCTGGTGGTCGAGGCTGTCGTTGCGGGGCAGGCTGGTCCTGCTCGGCACGAGCGGGCTGGTCGTCGGGCTGGCGATCGCCGGGATCGCGATGGCGACGGCGATGACGTACAGCTTCCGCGGCACCCTGGACCGCTCCGCCGACGCGACCGCCGGCGAGGTCGCGGCGCTGCTGCAGGAGGGCCAGGCGCTGCCCTCCCCGCTGCCGGCGCCCGCCGGGCAGGTGGTGCAGGTCATCGACCAGCAGCACCGGGTCGTCGCCGGCGACCGTAACGCCGATCTGCTCGTACCGATGCTGCACGAGGACGAGATCGCCGCGGCGCGGCACGGGCGGATCACCGTGCCCGGCGACCGGGCGCTGCAGCGCGACCCGCTGCGGGTGACCGTCCGGCAGGTCGAGGACGGGCGGTTCGTGGTCGTCGCGGTGCCGCTCGGGGACTACAACCGCAGTCTCGACCTGCTGCGCACGTCGCTGTGGGTGACGTACCCGGCGCTGGTCGCGATCCTGGTCGCGATCGCCTGGCGGGTCGTCGGCCAGGCCCTGGCCCCCGTCGACCGGCTCAGTGCGTCCGCGGAGCGGATCACCGGCGCGGCCACCGACGAGCGGCTGCCGGTGCCGCCGTCCAGCGACGAGATCCAGCGGCTCGCGGTGACGCTCAACCACATGCTGGACCGGCTCGCCACCACCCGGGCCAGGCAGCGCTCGTTCATCGCGGACGCCGCGCACGAGCTGCGCAGCCCGCTGGCGAGCATGCGCATCCAGGTCGAGGTGGCGCAACAGCTGGGCGACTGGCAGTCCGTCGGCGACGACCTGCTCACCGACCTCGACCGGCTGCAGCGGCTGGTCGACGACCTGTTGCTGCTGGCGCGGGCCGACGAGCGCGACGGGCGGCGGGTGGCGCGCGAGCCGGTCGAGATGCAGAGCCTGCTGACCAACCTGGCGAAGCGGTACCCCAGCGTCGCGGTCGAGCCGTCCGAGGCGTCGCTGTGGGTGGAGGGCGAGCAGGACGCGCTGATCAGGGTCGTGCTCAACCTCGTCGACAACGGGGTGCGGCACGCCCGCACCCGGGTCGTGCTGCGGGCCGAGGCGGAGGGCCAGGAGGTCCTGGTCACGGTCACCGACGACGGGGAGGGCATCCCGGGCCCGCTGCGCGAGCGGGTCTTCGACCGCTTCACCCGCCTCGACGACGGCCGGGCCCGCGACGCCGGCGGCACCGGGCTGGGCCTGGCGATCGTGCGGGAGCTGGTCCGCCGGCACGGCGGCACGGTACGGCTGCTCGACGCCCGGCCGGGGGTGCGGGCCGAGGTGCGGCTGCCCAGATTTCTTGACAGTGTCATGTGACAGTGTCATGATTGACGTGTGACCGCGACAGGATGGACGCTCGACGAGCTGACGGCACGCGTTGCCGCCGCGCTCGAAGGCACCGCCTATGCGGGCGCACCCAACGGTCGGGTGCGCGACGTTCCCGACGCCCGTGCCATCAGGTGGTATGCGACGATCGGCCTTGTCGACCGCCCGACCATGCGGGGCCGCACCGCGCTCTACGGTCCGCGACACCTTGCGCAACTGGTGGCGATCAAACGCCGGCAGTCGGAGGGCAGGCGGATCGCCGACATCCAGATCGAGCTCGCCGAGGCACCCGACGACGTCCTGTGGGAGATCGCCGACCTGCCCCGGCACGAACCGTCCCGCACCAGGTTCTGGACCGAGCCGCCCGCACCGCACACGCCACCACCGGCGCCACCGCCCGCACTGCTCAGCGGGGTGCCGCTGGGCGGTGACGTGACGCTGCTGCTGCCCGGCACGCCGGGACCCGACGACGTGGCCGCGATCCAGGCGGCCGCCCAGCCGCTGCTGGACCTGCTGGCGGCGCGCGGGCTGACGCGTGCAACGACGCGGCAGCCGGTGCGCGATCCGAGCCCCGAGTGAGGGAGTGTGCAATGAGAGTCGCCACGATGAGCGAGGCGGAGGCCCTTCGGGTCGCCGCGCCGAAGGACGACGCCGGTCTCGGCGCGCTGCGCACCGAGCGGGGCAACCTGCCGCTCGACCGGATCGACGTCCGCACGGCCATCACCGGCCTGGTCGCGCGGATCGACCTCACCCAGGAGTTCGTCAACGTCCACGACGAGCCCCTTGAGGCGACCTACGTCTTCCCGCTGCCCGACCGCGCCGCGGTCACCCGCATGGCGATGACCGCCGACGGGCGGGTCGTCGAGGCCGAGCTGCAGGAGCGCGGCGCCGCCCGCGAGACCTACGACCGGGCCATCGCCGCCGGCCGCCGCGCCTCGATCGCCGAGGAGGAGCGGCCCGACGTGTTCACCATGCGGGTCGGCAACATCCTGCCCGGCGAGCGGGTCAGCGTGGCACTGTCACTGGCCGGGCCGCTGTCGTTCGAGGACGGCGAGGCCACGTTCCGCTTCCCGCTGGTCGTCGCGCCCCGCTACATCCCCGGCAGCGCCCTCGACGGTGACAGTGTCGGGGTCGGGCACGCCCTGGACACCGACGCCGTGCCCGATGCGTCCCGCATCACGCCGCCGGTGCTGCTGCCCGGGTTCCCCAACCCGCTGCGCCTGAGCATCGAGGTCGACATCGACCCGGCCGGGCTGCCGCTCGGCGACGTCCGCTCCAGCCTGCACACGGTGCAGCGGTCCGGGCAGACCGTGTCGGTGCTGCCGGGCGAGCGGGCCGACCGCGACTTCGTGCTCCGCCTCGCCTACGGGCCCGGCGAGGCCGGGCTGGCCCTGGTCCCCGACGCCACCGGCGACGAGGGCACCTACCGGCTGACCGTGCTGCCGCCGGCGACACAGGCGCCGCCGAAGCCCAAGGACGTGGTGCTGCTGCTGGACCGCTCCGGCAGCATGGGCGGCTGGAAGATGGTCGCGGCCCGCCGCGCCGCCGCCCGCATCGTCGACACGCTCACCGTCGCCGACCGGTTCGCCGTCCTCGCCTTCGACGACCGGGTGGAGACGCCCGACTCGCTGCCGTCCGGCCTGGCCGACGGCACCGACCGGCACCGGTTCCGCGCCGTGGAGCACCTGGCGCGGGTCGACGCCCGCGGCGGCACCGAGCTGCTCCAGCCACTCATCGACGGCCTGAAGCTCCTCGATGCGGCGGGTGTGGGGGCCGGCACAGCGGGGGCTGGCGACCGCGACCGGGTCATCGTCCTGGTCACCGACGGCCAGGTCGGCAACGAGGACCAGATCCTGCGCACCGTGTCCGCCGCGCTGCGCGGGGTGCGGGTGCACACCGTCGGCATCGACCAGGCCGTCAACGCGGGGTTCCTCGGCCGGCTCGCGATCGCCGGCGGCGGCCGCTGCGAGCTGGTCGAGAGCGAGGACCGTCTCGACGAGGCGATGGACCGCATCCACCGGCGCATCGGCGCGCCCGTCGCGAACGGTGTCACCGTCACCGCCGAGGGCCTCGACCTGCTCGACGGCACCCAGGCGCCGGCCCGGCTGCCCGACGTGTTCCCGGGCGTGCCGTTCGTCGTCACCGGTCGTTACCGCGGCGCGGGCGAGGGCTCGCTCACGGTCGCCGGCACCATGCGCGACGGCAGCCCCTGGTCGACCACGGTCACCGCGGGCCGGCACGACAACCCGGCGCTGACCGCGATCTGGGCCCGGGCGCTGCTGCGCGACCTGGAGGACGCCTACGTCTCCGGCACCGGCGGCGGCGAGGAGCTCGAGCGGCGGATCACCGGGATCTCGCTGCGGTTCCAGGTGCTGTGCCGGTTCACCGCGTATGTCGCGGTCGACAAGCGGGTCGTCACCGAGGGCGGCGAGCCGCGCCAGGTGGTCCAGCCCGTCGACCTGCCGGCCGGCTGGGAGCTGCCGGTGGCGGTGCCACCGCCGCCGCTGCACCCGACGTCGGTGTCGTATTCCGCGCCGGCCGCATCGCCGATGTTCAGCCGGACCGCGGCGATGCCGGCACCGGGCGGCCCGCCGCAGATGATGCCGCCCATGCCGTCGGCGCCGCCGCCGGCACCGCCGATGATGCCGCCGCCGGGGCCGATGCCGGCCGCGCCGGTGACCGGTGCCCCGCAGCGGCAGCGCCGGTCGGTGGGGTCCGTGTTCGGCCGGCCCGGTGGCGGCGGGTCCGAGCGGACGCTGCGCGGCAAGGGGGCCGCCCGGCCGCAGGTCCCGGCGGAGCAGCCGTCGGTGGAGGCGGAGCAGCAGCGGGCCGGCTTCGCGGAGCTGCAGGAGCTCGCGGCCGGCGAGGCGCGGCGGCTGCGCGAGGCCGAGGGCCGGCCCGACTTCGAGCGGCGCGAGCTGCTCGAGGACCTCGGGTCGCGGCTGGCGGTGCTCGGCATCGGGGTCCTGCGAGCCCTCGCCGAGCAGCTCACTCCCGCGGCGATCGCGGCCCGGCCCCTCGACGAGCTGTGGCGGGAGGTCCTGGACATGCTCGACGCGATGGCCGGCACCGGCGCCCAGCCGCCTGCGGCCCGGGGCGCGTTCTGGAAGCGCTGACCAGCTGAGACCGGGAGTGCCGGCCGATGTGCTCGAACGGGGGAGTACATCGGCCGGCGCCTCTGCCGGTACGGTACTGCGGTGATCTTCCAGCGCCTGGCCCGAGCGGTCACCGAACTGCTCGCCCCAGCGGTGCTGGTGTCGGTACTGCTGGTGCTGCTGGCCGTGCACGGCGCGCCGAGCGTGGGGCGAGGGCTGCTGCTCGGGGTGGTCGCCGCGCTGTTCGAGAGCGTGCTGCCGTTCCTGTACATCCTGCGCGGTGTGCGCCGCGGCGACCTGACCGACCGGCACGTCGGCGACCACCGCCAGCGGCGCGGGCCGCTGCTGGTCGGGCTCGCCTCGGTCACCGTCGGGTTCGTGGTGCTGCTCGTCCTGCACGCGCAGCGTGAGCTGCTGGCCGCCGTGGTCGCCGGCGGGGTCGGGCTCGTCGTGGCCGCCGCGGTCAACCACTGGTGGAAGATGTCGATCCACACCGCGGTCGCCGCGGGCGCTCTCGTCATCCTCGTGCTGGTGTACGGCTGGCCCCTGGCGGTCACGGCCCCGCTGGTCGCCGCGGTCGGCTGGTCGAGGGTGGAGCTCAAGGACCACACCGTGCCCCAGGTCGTCGTCGGCGCGCTGGTCGGCGCCGCGGTCGCCGGCGTCGTGTTCTCCGTGCTGCGCTGACCCTGCTGTCCGTGCCCTCGGCGCGGCCCGGGCGTCGTGTTCTCCGTGCTGCGCTGACTGTGCTGTCCGGGCCTTCGGCGCGGGCTGGTGGGGTGTTCTCCGCGCTGTGCTGACCTGCCGCCCGCGCCTCCGGCGCGGGTCCGGCGGGGTGATCTGCGCCCCGGGAAGGCGCGGCGGATAGAGTTCGGAGGAATCAGACCTCTTCACGCTTGGGAGCAGACCGTGTCCACAGTGCGCTCGAATACCCTCGTGGTCACGGCCGGCACGACCGCCGCCGCCGCGGTCGCCGAGGCCGGGCTGCCGACCAGCGGACCGAAGGCGATCGTCGTGGTCCGTGAGGCCGGTGGCCGGCTGCGCGACCTGGACTGGGCGCCGGAGCAGGACACCGAGGTCGAGGCCGTCGACCTGTCCTCGCCCGACGGGCTCAACGTGCTGCGCCACTCGACCGCGCACGTGCTCGCCCAGGCGGTGCAGGACCTGCACCCGGAGGCGAAGCTCGGCATCGGGCCGCCGATCGAGCACGGGTTCTACTACGACTTCCAGGTCGACAAGCCGTTCCACCCCGACGACCTGGACAAGCTCGAGAAGCGCATGCAGGAGATCATCAAGTCGGGGCAGCGGTTCCGGCGGCGGCGGTTCGAGTCGGTGGAGCAGGCCAAGGCCGAGCTCAAGGACGAGCCGTTCAAGCTGGAGCTGATCGACGTGAAGAGCGACGTCGACACCAGCGAGGTGATGGAGGTCGGCGGCGGCGAGCTGACGATCTACGACAACCTCGACGCCCAGTCCGACAAGGTCTGCTGGTCCGACCTGTGCCGGGGGCCGCACCTGCCGACGACCCGGCTCATCCAGGCGTTCAAGCTCACCCGCACCGCCGCCGCGTACTGGCGCGGCTCGGAGAAGAACCCGCAGCTGCAGCGGGTCTACGGCACCGCCTGGCCGACCCGTGACGCGCTCAAGGAGTACCAGCGACTCCTTGAGGAGGCGGCCCGCCGCGACCACCGCAAGCTCGGCGCCGACCTGGACCTGTTCAGCTTCCCCGAGGAGATCGGCTCCGGTCTCGCGGTCTTCCACCCCAAGGGCGGCATCATCCGCAGGGAGATGGAGAGCTACTCCCGCCAGCGGCACGAGCAGGCCGGCTACGAGTTCGTCAACACGCCGCACATCAGCAAGGCCAACCTGTTCCAGACGTCGGGCCACCTGCCGTACTACGCCGACACCATGTTCCCGCCGATGGAGATGGAGGGCGCGGAGTACTACCTGAAGGCGATGAACTGCCCGATGCACAACCTCGTCTTCCGGGCCCGCGGCCGGTCCTACCGTGAGCTGCCGCTGCGCATGTTCGAGTTCGGCACCGTGTACCGCTACGAGAAGTCCGGCGTCGTGCACGGCCTCACCCGGGTCCGGGGCCTGACCCAGGACGACTCGCACATCTACTGCACCAAGGAGCAGATGCCGGGCGAGCTGCGCGACCTGCTGCGGTTCGTGCTCGACCTGCTGCGCGACTACGGCCTCGACGACTTCTACCTGGAGCTGTCCACCCGCGACGACTCGCCGAAGTTCATCGGCGAGGCGGCGGAGTGGGAGGAGGCCACTGAGGCGCTGCGGGCCGCCGCCGTCGAGTCGGGGCTGGAGCTCGTGCCCGACCCGGGCGGCGCCGCCTTCTACGGCCCGAAGATCTCGGTGCAGGCCCGCGACGCGATCGGCCGGACCTGGCAGATGTCCACCATCCAGGTCGACTTCAACCAGCCGAAGCGCTTCGCCCTGGAGTACCAGGCCTCCGACGGCACCCGGCAGCAGCCGGTGATGATCCACCGGGCGCTGTTCGGCTCGATCGAGCGGTTCTTCGGCGTCCTCACCGAGCACTACGCGGGTGCGTTCCCGGCGTGGCTCGCCCCGGTGCAGGTGGTCGGCATCCCGGTGCGCGGCGACCACGCCGACTACCTCGCGGACTTCGCCGTCCGGCTGCGCAAGGAGGGTATCCGGGTCGAGGTCGACTACTCCGACGAGCGGATGCAGAAGAAGATCCGCACCGCCCAGCAGCAGAAGATCCCGTTCATGGCGATCGCCGGCGACGACGACGTCAGCGGCGGCACGGTGTCGTTCCGCTACCGCGACGGCTCGCAGCGCAACGGCGTCGCCCTCGACGAGGCCGTGGCGCACGTGGTGGAGGTCGTCCGGTCCCGCACCAACGTGGGACCCTCGGCGGCGTGACCGGGTACTCCCGACAGGGCAGCGAGGAGGCGGCGTGACCGGCACCCCGGACGACCTCGAGCGGTTGTGGACGCCGCACCGGATGGCGTACATCAAGGAGGACCGGGCCGGCGACCACGACGAGCCGACCGGGTGCCCGTTCTGCCGGGCGCCCGGCCTGCCGGAGGAGGACAGCCTCGTCGTCGCCCGGGGTGAGCTGGTGTTCGCGGTGCTCAACCTGTACCCGTACAACCCGGGTCACCTGATGGTCTGCCCGTACCGGCACGTCGCCGACTACACCGAGCTCACCGCCGGGGAGACGGTGGAGCTGGCGACGTTCACGCAGACCGCGATGCGGGTGATCCGCCGGGCCAGCGGCGCGCACGGCTTCAACCTCGGCATGAACCAGGGCTCGGTCGCCGGCGCCGGTATCGCCGCGCACCTCCACCAGCACATCGTGCCGAGGTGGGGCGGCGACACCAACTTCATGCCCGTCGTCGGCCGCACCAAGGTCCTGCCGCAGCTGCTCGGCGACACCCGCAAGCTGCTGGCGTCCGTCTGGGACTAGAAAGGCCGGCGCTGCTCAGGACAGGTGCGCCACCGCCGTGAACGCGGGGTCGTGGCGCTGCCTGGTCCTGGCCCGGCCGCCGGTCCAGCCGGCCGCGGCCGCCTTGAGGTCGTCGCCTGCGGTGGACCCGCCGTCGACGTAGCAGTGCAGGGTGCGCCGCCCCGCGCTGGTCTCCTGGGCGACCAGCTCACCGTCGCCGTGCAGCGCCATCTCCACGGGGCCGTCCTCGAACGCCCGCAGCGCGTCGAGGGCGTCCTCGGCCGGCAGGCCGGTGGCCGGGTCGGCGTCGTACGGCAGGGTGATCGCGACGTGCGTGTCGAAGCGCGGCCAGCGCACCGCCCGCAGCGGCCGCTGCGCCATCCCGGTCAGCGGGGCGCCGTCGACCTCGGCGGAGAACACCACCCAGGTCGGCTCGCGGTACTGCTCGCGCAGCGCGTCGACGGCGGCGGCGAGCTCCAGCGGGTCCCGGGCGCCGGCGGGCTCGTCCGCGCTGATGTCGACGTCGCCGATCCACAGCTCGACGCCCTCCTCGCCGAGCAGCCAGTCCAGGGCGAGGAAGACGATCTGGCCGCGGACCGGCTCCGGCAGTTTGCGGAACATCGGGTGGTGGCCGATCACGTCGATCGCAGCCGAGGACTCGTCGACGCTGAACGCGAAGCGCAGCAGGCCCAGGTCGAGCCGCGCGCCGGCGATCTCGATCGACGCCGACAGCGTGTCGTGGTCGGGCTGGCGGGCGGTGTGGAACTCCCACTCCGGGTCCGACGCCGGGGCCAGGGCGCCCCAGCGGGCCACGACGGCGCGCAGTGCCGGGTTGCCGGCGGGGGAGACGACCAGCGCGTGGCTGGCGTCCCTGCCCTTGCTGAACTCCCAGGTCAGGTCCTTGTGGATGGCCGCGACCCGCTTGCTGATCTGCGGGGTGAGCGGCTCGAACTCGCCGGTGGCGATGGCTGCGGTGACCGCCGGACGGATCGTCGGCCACCAGGCCCAGAACTCCACGACCGGGTCCTGTTTCCTGCCCCGCGAGAAAATCATGCCGCGCAGTGTAGGCGGGCCTGCGAAGGTGGGCGTCGTGCGAGTGGTGGAGTATCGCGGCGACCGGGCCGGCATCCGGTGGCTCTTTGAGCTGGCCGAGGACTCGGCGGCCGAGCTGGACCGTTACCTGGGGCTCGGGCACGTCCTGGTGGCGGTGCAGGACGGGCGGTTGCTGGGCCACCTGCAGCTCGTCGGAGACGAGATCAAGAACATGGCGGTGGTCGAGGACCGGCGCGGGCAGGGGATCGGCGCCGCCCTGATCCGGGCCGCGGCCGGGCGGGCGGCGGACGAGGGCCGGCGGCTGCTCCTCGTCGCGACCGGCGCCGCCGACGTCGGCAACCTGCGCTTCTACCAGCGGCAGGGGTTCCGCTTCCGCAGCGTCGAGCGTGACGCGTTCACCCCGGCGAACGGGTACCCGCCCGGGATCGTCGTCGACGGGATCGAGCTGCGCGACCGGGTGTGGCTGGACCGCGAGATCCAGCCACACCCGTAGGTCACCCCGGCGGGCGGGGTCAGCGCGCCGCGGCGTGCTCCTTCTTTACCGCGTCCGCCAGGTGCGACGGCATCGGGTCGTGCCGGGCGAAGGCGCGGCTGAACGTGCCCGAGCCCGAGGTCATGGCCCGCAGCTCGACCGCGTACCGGACCAGCTCGGTCGCGGGGACCTCGGCGCGCACCAGGGTCCGCTCCTGCCCGGCGGGGTCCGGCTCGTTGCCCAGCACCCGGCCGCGCCGGCCGGACAGGTCGCTCATGACGGCGCCGACGAACTCGTCCGGCACGCGGATGGTGACCTCGTCGATCGGCTCGAGCAGCGTCGTCTGGCCCTGCTCGGCGGCCTCGCGCAGGGCGAGGGCGCCCGCGGTCTGGAACGCCGCGTCGGAGGAGTCCACCGAGTGCGCCTTGCCGTCGACCAGGGTGACGCGCACGTCGACGACGGGGTACCCGGCGACGATGCCACGCTCCATCTGGTGGCGCACGCCCTTCTCCACCGACGGGATGTAGTTGTGCGGCACGACCCCGCCGACGATCTTGTCGACGAACTCGAAGCCGGTGCCGCGCGGCAGCGGCTCGACGGTGATGTCGCAGACCGCGTACTGCCCGTGGCCGCCGGACTGCTTGACATGCCGGCCGTGCCCCCGGCTGGGCGCGGCGAACGTCTCGCGCAGCGCGACCCGCACCGGCTCGGTGTCCAGTTCGACGCCGCCGGCGCGCAGCCGGTCCAGCACCACGTCGGCGTGCGCCTCGCCCATGCACCACAGCACCAGCTGGTGGGTCTCGGGGTTGCGCTCCAGGCGCAGCGTCGGGTCGCCCGCGACGAGCCGGCCGAGGTTCTTGGCCAGGGCGTCCTCGTCGGAGCGGGTCCGGGCGACGATCGCGATCGGCAGCAGCGGCTCCGGCATCACCCAGGGTGCCATGAGCATCGGGTCGTCCTTGCCGGAGATCGTGTCGCCGGTCTCGGCCGTGGTGGACTTGGTGATCGCGACGATGTCGCCGGCGACCGCGTACGGCACCTCGCGCAGGGTCGCGCCGAGCGGCGAGAACAGGTGCGCGAAGCGCTCGTCGGCGTCGTGGTCGGGGTGGCCGCGCTCGGCCATGCCGTGCCCGGAGATGTGCACCGGCTGGTCGGGGCGCAGCGTGCCGGAGAAGACCCGCACGAGGGAGACGCGGCCGACGTACGGGTCGATCGTCGTCTTCACCACCTCGGCGATCAGCGGGCCGGCCGGGTCGCACCGCAGCGGGGCGTGCGGGTCGCCGGCCACGTCGGTGACGGGCGGCACGACGTGCTCCAGGGGTGACGGGAACCCGCTGGTCAGCACCTCGAGCAGGGCGTCGATGCCGAGGCCGGTCTGCGCGCAGACGGGCACGACGGGGAAGAACGTGCCGCGGGCGACGGCCTTCTCCAGGTCCTCGATGATCACCGAGGTCTCGATCACCTCGCCGCTGACGTACCGCTCCATGAGCGTCTCGTCCTCGCTCTCGGCGATGATGCCCTCGAGGAGGCTGTTGTGCGACTCCTCGATCGCCGGCAGGTGCTGCGGCTCGGGGTCGCGCGCCGCCGGCGGGTAGCCCGCGGAGTAGTCGAAGACCCGGTGGGTGATCAGGCTGATGAGCCCCTCCACCGCCGCGCCGTCGTCGCCGAGCATCGGCAGGTACAGCGGCAGCACGTTGTCACCGAAGACGTCCTGGCAGTGGTCGACGGTGTCCTGGAAGTCGGCGCGCGGGTGGTCGAGGCGGGTGACGGCGACCGCCCGGGGCATCCCGACGGCGGCGCACTCCTCCCACAGCGCGGCGGTGGCCGCGTCGACGCCGTCCACCGACGACACCACGAACAGCGCCGCGTCGGCGGCCCGCAGGCCGGCGCGCAGCTCCCCGACGAAGTCGGCGTAGCCGGGGGTGTCGAGCAGGTTGATCTTCGTGCCGTCGTGCACCAGCGGGGCGCAGGACAGCGTCACCGACCGCTGCTGCCGCACCGCCGCCGGATCGTGGTCGGTGACCGTGGTGCCGTCGGCCACCGAGCCGGCCCGCCCGATCGTGCCGGTCGCCGCGAGCAGCGCCTCCACGAGGGTCGTCTTGCCGGCACCGGAATGCCCGACGAGGACCACGTTGCGTACCCTGCCGGGGTCATCAACCGCCGGCACCGGGCCGGCGACACCCTTCTCCTGGACCTTCTGCGCCATCACGCGCCTCCCGTCCTGCCTGCTGTGAGCAGTCTCACAGTCACGACCTGTTCACCGATCCCACACCCGAACCATCACCGGCACAAGAGTCCTTCGACCTCACCGACGTCATACGGTTTACTCAAGCACCGTGAGCAGCCCCACGCGCAGGTATCCGCCAAGCTCCGGCGCCGTTATCGTGGGAGCGCCATGGCGAAGATCCTCAGCGTAGTCAGCAAGGCCGGACTGGCCCGTATCGTCAACCCCGTCGCGGCCGCGCTGCTGCGCGCCGGCGTGACCCCCAACGCGGTGACCGTCGCCGGCACGATCGGCGTGCTCATCGGCAGCGTCGGCTTCGCCACGCGCGGCCATATGGTCATCGCGCTCGTTATCGTCACCGTGAGCTGCCTCACCGACATGCTCGACGGGTCCATGGCCCGCCAGCTCGGCGTCAGCAACAAGTTCGGCGCACTGCTCGACTCCAGCATGGACCGCGTCTCCGACGGTGCCATCTTCGGCTCCGTCGCCTACTGGTTCGCCTCCCAGGGGCAGCTGCGCGAGTGCGCCGCGGCGCTGCTGTGCCTGCTCACGGGGCAGGTCGTGTCCTACGTCAAGGCCCGCGCGGAGGGCCTCGGGATGACCGCCAACGTCGGGCTGGCCGAGCGCACCGAGCGGCTCATCCTCGTCGGCATCGGCGGCCTGCTGTTCGGCTTCGGCGTCCCCTACGGCATGGAGGCGGCCCTGTGGCTGCTCGTACTGCTGTCGGTGATCACCGTCTGGCAGCGGATGTCGCACGTGTACCGGCAGGCGCGCGACCTCGCGGCCGCCTCCGGCGACCGGGTCGCCTCGTGAACCTGGCGGAACTCGGCTACGGCGCCGCGTTCACCCTCATCCCGAAGCTCCCCCGCTCCGTCGTCTGGCCGTGCTTCGCCGCGGCGGCGGCGCACGGCTCCCGGCGGTACCGTGGCGGCAAAGGCGGCAAGGGCACCGCGACGCTCGCGTCCAACCTGCGTCGGGTCGTCGGCGACGGGCCGTCGGACGCGGAGCTCGCCGAGCTGGTCGACCGGGGGCTGCGCTCCTACGCGCGCTACTACCTGGAGGCGTTCCGCCTGCCGGGCCGTTCGAAGGCCGAGCACCTGACCGGGTTCCGGCTGGAGCGCGAGGAGCTGCTGGCCCGCGACGTCGCCGCCGGCACCGGCGCGGTCATCGCCCTGCCGCACGCCGGCAACTGGGACGCCGCCGGCGCGTGGGTCGCCGCCAAGGGCTGGCCGATCGTGACCGTCGCCGAGCGGCTCAAGCCCGAGAGCGTCTACCGGCGGTTCCTGCATTTCCGGCGCTCGCTGGGTATGGAGATCCTGCCGACGGCCGGCGGTGAGCGGCCCCCGTTCGACGTGCTGGAGGAGCGGCTGCGGGCCGGGTACGTGGTGCCGCTGCTCGCCGACCGGGACCTGACCGCCCGGGGTGTCGAGGTCGGCTTCTTCGGCGGCCGGACCAAGATGCCGGCCGGCCCGGCGCTGCTCGCCCTGCGCACCGGTGCCCCGCTGTACGTGGTGTCGATGTGGTTCGACCCGGACGCCGCCGCCGGCCGCCTCGAGGGGCCGATCCCGCTGCCGGCGCCCGAGGAGGGGGCCCTGGACGTGCGGGTCCGGCTGCTCACCCAGCGCATCGCGGACGTCCTGGCCGAGGGGATCGCCCGCAACCCGCAGGACTGGCACATGCTGCAACGACTCTGGATCGACACCCCCGTCACCAGCAGCACCGCGGTGTGAGGAGGGCCCAGTTGCGCATCGGGATCGTCTGCCCGTACTCCTTCGACGTGCCCGGCGGCGTGCAGAACCACGTCCGCGACCTGGCCGAGACGCTCATCGCCCTCGGCCACCACGTCAGCGTCCTCGCGCCCGGCGACGAGGAGAGCGGCGAGCAGCCCTACGTCGTGCCCGCCGGCCGCGCGGTACCGGTGCCCTATAACGGCTCCGTCGCCCGGGTCTCCTTCGGCCTCATCTCCGCCACCAGGGTGCGGCGCTGGATGGCCGCCGGCCGCTTCGACGTGCTGCACGTGCACGAGCCGCTCATCCCCAGCCTGTCGATGCTGGCGGTGCTGTCCGCCCGCGGCCCGGTCGTCGCCACGTTCCACACCGCGATGACCCGCTCCCGCGCGCTCGCCGCCGCGCAGGGGCTCCTGCAGCTGGTCCTGGAGAAGATCACCGGACGGATCGCGGTGAGCGAGCTGGCCCGCAAGGTCCAGGTCGAGCACCTGGGCGGCAGCGCGTGGGAGATCCCGAACGGGGTGCAGGTGTCGCGGTACCGCGCCGCCGCGCCCCTGCCCGGATGGCCCGGTGACGGCGGGACGCTGGGCTTCCTCGGCCGGTTCACCGAGCCGCGCAAGGGCTTCCCGTTCCTGCTGCGCGCCTTCGCCTCCCTCGCCGCGACGCGCCCGGAGCTGCGGCTGCTCGTCGCCGGGCCGGGCGACGTCGACGAGGTGATGGCCGACTTCCCGGAGGTGGCGCCGTACCGCGACCGCGTCGTCTTCCTCGGCAAGGTCTCCGAGGAGGACAAGGCGCGGATGCTGCGCAGCGTCGACCTGTACGTGGCGCCCAACACCGGCGGCGAGTCCTTCGGCATGATCCTCACCGAGGCGATGTCGGCCGGCACCACCGTCGTGGCCAGCGACCTCGACGCGTTCCGCCGGGTCCTGGACGGCGGCCGGGCCGGCGCGCTCTTCCCCGTCGGCGACAGCGCGGCGCTCGCCGACACGATCGCCGGCCTGCTCGACGACCCCGCCCGCCGGGCCGCCCTCGCCGCCCGGGCCACCGGCGTCGTCTCCGCGTACGACTGGCCCGTCGTCGCGGAGCGTGTCCTGGAGGTGTACGCGACGGCGATCGAGGTCGCCGGGGGCGTCGTGGAGGAGCCCGTCCCGTAGGCTTCCGCCCGTGTGGTGGGTGATCACGGTGGTGGCGGTGGTGGTCCTGGTGGCCACCTACCTCACGTGGCTTGCGGCCCGCGTCGACCGGCTGCACGCGCGGGCGGTCGCGGCCTACGCCACGCTCGACGCGCACCTGCTGCGGCGCGCGGTCGCGGCGGTCGCCCTCGCCGAGGCGGCGCAGCTGCCCACCCTGATGTACGCGGCGCGGATCGCCCTGGACGCCGGGCCCGACGACCGCGAGGTCGCCGAGAACGACCTGACCCGCCACCTGCGCGACGCCGCCGGGTCGCCGGCGGCGTCCGCCGCGGGCGGACCGGAGGGTCTGCCTGGCGGCGGGCCGCAGGGTCTGGCTGGCGCGGAGGCCGGGTCGCTCGCCGCGGACGGCGGGCCGCAGGACGCGCCCGCCTCCGGTGGGCCGGAAGACCTGGCAGACGCGGTCGCCGGGCCGCCCGCCGCAGTGGCGGGGCGGCCTGCCGCGGACGGCGGGCAGCAGGAGGTGCTGGGCGCGCTCGTGCAGGTCAGCCGGCGGGTGGCGCTGGCCCGGCAGGTGCACAACGACGTGGTCCGCGACGCCCTCGCCGTGCGGCGCAGGCTCCTGGTCAGGCTGTTCCGGCTGGCCCGCAAGCATCCGCGGCCGGCGTACTTCGACGTCGACGACCCGTCCCTGCCCTGATTTCCGCCCGGTTCGTCCCGTCACATTCCTTTCCGGTTTATCAGGCGCTCCACGCCCGCTAAACCGGAAATATCATCATCCGGGTTTGTGGGCCGCGAGGTTCCCATTGGACGTCGGAGGCGCTCACCCGTACGGCGTAAACTAGAGGTGAATCCCGCTCATCCCTGTTAGGAGTGCTTCGCCGTGTCCGAGTCGCCCACCACCAGCACGTCAGTCACCGGCACCGCGAGGGTCAAGCGGGGCATGGCCGAGATGCTCAAGGGCGGCGTCATCATGGACGTCGTCACCCCCGAGCAGGCGAAGATCGCCGAGGACGCCGGCGCAGTCGCGGTCATGGCCCTGGAGCGTGTGCCGGCCGACATCCGGGCGCAGGGCGGGGTGTCCCGCATGAGCGACCCCGACATGATCGACGGCATCATCGCCGCCGTCTCGATCCCCGTCATGGCGAAGGCCCGCATCGGCCACTTCGTCGAGGCCCAGGTCCTGCAGGCGCTCGGCGTCGACTACATCGACGAGTCCGAGGTGCTCACCCCGGCCGACTACAGCAACCACATCGACAAGTGGGCGTTCACCGTGCCGTTCGTCTGCGGCGCCACCAACCTCGGCGAGGCCCTGCGCCGCATCACTGAGGGCGCCGCGATGATCCGCTCCAAGGGTGAGGCCGGCACCGGCGACGTCTCCAACGCCACCACCCACATGCGCAAGATCCGTGGCGAGATCCGCCGGCTGACCTCGCTGCCCGAGGACGAGCTGTTCGTCGCCGCGAAGGAGCTGCAGGCGCCGTACGAGCTGGTCAAGGAGGTCGCCGAGACGGGCAAGCTGCCGGTCGTGCTGTTCACCGCCGGCGGCATCGCCACCCCCGCCGACGCCGCGATGATGATGCAGCTCGGCGCCGAGGGCGTCTTCGTCGGCTCCGGCATCTTCAAGTCCGGCAACCCCGAGCAGCGCGCCGCCGCCATCGTCAAGGCCGTCACCTTCCACGACGACCCCGACGTCATCGCCAAGGTCTCCCGCGGCCTGGGCGAGGCCATGGTCGGCATCAACGTCGAGGAGATCCCGCAGCCGCACCGCCTCGCCGAGCGCGGCTGGTGACCGCCGGCATGATCATCGGTGTGCTCGCCCTGCAGGGCGATACCCGCGAACACCTGCATGCCCTGGCCGAGCTGGACGTCATCGCGCGTCCGGTACGCCGCACCGACGAGCTCGACTCGGTGGACGCGCTGATCATCCCCGGCGGCGAGTCCACCGCGATGAGCAAGCTGGCCATCGAGTTCGGTATGACCGAGCCACTGCGCAAACGGATCGCCGGCGGCATGCCCACGTACGGATCCTGCGCCGGGATGATCATGCTCGCCGGCACCATCCTGGACGGCCGCGCCGACCAGGTGCCCTTCGGTGGCATTGACATGACCGTCCGGCGTAACGCCTTCGGCCGGCAGGTCGATTCGTTCGAAGGTACCGTCGACATTTCGGACATCGAAGGAGGGCCGTTCTCGGCGGTCTTCATCCGTGCCCCATGGGTCGAATCGGTCGGACCGGACGTGCGGGTGCTGGGTCGTGTGAGCGACGGAGCGGCCGCCGGTAGGATTGTCGCGGTTCGGCAGCAGCACCTGCTCGCGACCGCCTTCCATCCCGAGCTCACCGGCGACCTCCGAGTCCATCGGTACTTCGTGGAGATGGCGCGTGAGGCGGGCCAGACGACGGAGGGTTAGGCCATGTCCGGGCACTCAAAATGGGCGACGACCAAGCACAAGAAGGCGGTCATCGACGCCAAGCGCGGCAAGCTCTTCGCCCGCCTGATCAAGAACGTCGAGGTGGCCGCCCGCACCGGCGGTGGCGACCCCGCCGGTAACCCCACGCTCTTCGACGCCATCCAGAAGGCGAAGAAGAACTCGGTGCCCAACGACAACATCAACAACGCCGTCAAGCGCGGCTCCGGCCTCATCGGCGGCGGCGCCGACTGGCAGACCGCGATGTACGAGGGCTACGGCCCCAACGGCGTGGCCATCCTCATCGAGTGCCTCACCGACAACCGCAACCGTGCGGCGACCGAGGTCCGCGTCGCGCTCACCCGCAACGGCGGCAGCCTCGCCGACGCGGGCAGCGTGTCGTACATGTTCAGCCGCAAGGGTGTCATCATCGTGCCCAAGGCCGGCGCGCTCACCGAGGACGACCTGCTCCTCGCCGTCCTCGACGCGGGCGCCGAGGAGGTCAACGACCTCGGCGAGGCCTTCGAGATCATCAGCGAGGCCACCGACCTCGTCGCCGTCCGCACCGCCCTGCAGGACGCCGGCATCGACTACGAGTCCGCCGACTCCTCCTTCGTCCCCAGCGTGACCGTCCCCCTGGACGAAGAGGGCGCCCGCAAGGTCTTCAAGCTGATCGACGCCCTGGACGACTGCGACGACGTGCAGAACGTGTACGCCAACTTCGACGTCTCCGACGAGGTCATGGCGCTCGTCGAGGCCTGACCCCCGAGCCACCCGCCGGCGCCCCGACCCGCCCAGGGCCGGGGCGCCGGCGCATCTGGGGCCTTCGACATATGAGCATATGGCTACTATGATCGAGCGATGACATGGTTGCGAGCCGCCGGCGTCCCGATGCGCTGGATCGCAAGGAGGTGGCAGGACGATGACTGGCCTGATGTTGCCGCCCATCGAGGAGATCGACGTCGACGATCTCGCCTCGCTGCCCGAGGGATATCGGTATGAACTGCACGAGGGCAACCTCGTCATCATGACTCCGTCCAGCTTCTGGCATAAGGCGATGGCCCGCCGCCTGCTGCTCATGCTGCATGCGGCCGGTGCTGACGTCTACCAGGATCCAGGGGTTCGCGGCGATCGCCCGCGCGACAACCGGCTCCCCAATCTCGGTGTGGTGACCCGCCTCCCGCCGGGGCTCGCGGCGTACGCGAACCTTCCAGGTGCCTCCTACAGCCTGGTTGTCGAGATCGTGTCCGAGCACTCGGAGAACGGCGAATACACCGACAAGGCGTTGTGGTACGCGCAACGGGGCATCCCCGAGTACTGGATCGTCGATCAGACTCCGGCTCGGGCCGACGACGACGCTTACGTCTTGATGCACCGGCTGACGCTCTCCGGAGGCAAGCCCGCCTACGTGCGGGAACGCACGCTGCTGCTGTCCGACCTCGAAACCGAGTACCGCGAGCGGGCACCCGTTCAGTAACCTCGCCGCCGGGCGTCCTCCGCCGGCGCTGTGAGGAGTTCCCGCATGTCCGCATCGCTCGCCGTGCTGGTGTGGTCGTTTCTGGACGAGCCGCTGCGGCTCGACCCCGCGGACCTCGGCCGCGAGCGGTCCACGAACAGCGTCTGGTTCAACATCTCCGACGAGCCGGTGGACGCGCCCGCGGTGGCTGCGGCGCTCGACGGCGTCGGCCGGGAGCTGCGGGCCAGGTTCGCCGGCGCGTCCGGCCCGGTCACCTTCTATGCCTGGTATGACGAGCAGGCCGGCCAGCTCCGCTGCACGATGCGCTCCGTCGACCCCGGTGCGCTTCCATTCGTTGGCCGGTACGTCGCCGTCGACCGGCCCGACCCGGTGGTGGCGCTGCTCGCCGCCGCTGAGCACCCAGGTCTCGTCCCGTGGGGGAGGCTCACCGGGACCACAGCCGACGCCGCCGACGCGGACCCGGAGCCGTTCCCGGTCTTCGCGGTGACGATCACTGCCTCCTGACCGGGCCTCCGCGTGCTGGTGGAGACGGTCATCGTCGCGCAACGCGGTGATCAACGCGGCGCTGCAGGAGTTCGTCGACCAGCAACGCACTCGCAGGCGACAGGCTCTGCAGGACCTGCGACGCCTGTCGGACGAAGGTGCGTTCAACTACGACGCCCTCGGCCTGGTGGACAAGTCTCGACGAGGTGGACAGGTGAAGTACCTCGTCGACACCAGTGCACTCATCCGCTTGCACCGCAACCGGGTCTCGGCGGTCTGGGACGACCTTGCCGAACGTGGCCTGATCGCCGTGTGTGAACCGGTGCTGGCCGAGGTGATGACCCTCGCCGAAGCGAAGAGCTACCCGATCCTGAACGAGCGGATCCTCGCGCTCCACCCGTGGGCCGCCGTGCCGGACGGCATCTGGTCCCTGGTCACGGCCATCCGACGCGAGCTGGTCCTGCCGGGCGCGTACCAGGGCGTTTCCGTGGCAGACCTGGTGGTGGCAGCGACCGCGATCCGGCTCAAGCTCTCCGTTCTGCACGAGGACGGCGGCTTCGAGACGATGGCGCGGTATGTACCCGAGCTGCGGCAACGCCGGATCAGCGCGGGACCGGAGTGACCGTTCCGGCCGTGTGCGGCCCCCGGCGGATCGGTTTGAGGGCGGCGAGTGTGTTCGTCGCTGGCTTGCGCTGGTGCACGACACCCATTCCGGTGGCGGGCCCGGTTCGATCCGTCGCACGGCTCGCCGTGGGTCACGGCGAGTGGCCGATCCCGTCGCGGCCGCCACGGCTCACTTGTGATCTTGGGCAGTTGATCGAAGTCCGGGCGACCACGACGCGACTTCGATCAACACGGTGATCCGGCCGGAGTGACGGCGGCCACCGGATGCCGCATGCGCGAGCAGTGCCAGCGGCAACGAGCATGGAAGGCTCCAGCACGGGAACCCCCGGCCGGGCACGTGGTCGGCGTTTCCGTCCGCTGGCGGCCGGTGCATCACTGGCCGGGGCGGACCAGGCCTGATTCGTACGCGTACACGACCGCCTGGACGCGGTCGCGGAGGTTGAGCTTCATCAGGACGCGGGCGACGTGGGTCTTCACGGTGGCCTCGCCGACGGTCAGGGCGGCGGCGATCTCGCCGTTGGACAGGCCGCGGGCCATGAGGCGGAGCACGTCGGTCTCGCGGGGGGTGAGGTCGGCCAGTTCGGGGGGAGGCTGGGGGCCGGGGGTGCCGGCGTACGAGGCGATGACCCGGGTCGTGACCGCCGGGTCGAGCAGGGCCTCGCCCGCGGCGACGACGCGGATCGCGGTGATGAGGTGTTCGGGGGAGGAGACCTTCAGCAGGAAGCCGCAGGCGCCGGCGCGGAGGGCCTCGTACAGGTTGTCGTCGGTGTCGAACGTGGTGAGCACGATGACGCGGGGCGGGTGTGGGGCGGCGAGGAGGGAGCGGGTCGCGGCGAGGCCGTCCTGGCGGGGCATCGCGATGTCCATGAGGACGACGTCGGGGCGCAGGCGCCGGGTCAGGGTGACGGCGTCGACGCCGTCGCCGGCCTCGCCGACGACCTGCATGTCGGGTTCGGTCTCGATGACCATGCGCAGGCCGGCGCGGACCATGCGCTGGTCGTCGGCGATGACGACGGTGATCGGGGGCGGCGGGGCGGCGGTCACGGCGCCACCAGCAGGGGCAGGCGGGCGTGCACGGCGAAGCCGCCGCCGGGGCGGGGGCCGGCCTCGAAGTCGCCGCCGAACAGGGTGGCGCGCTCCCGCATGCCGATCAGGCCCTGCCCGCCGCCCAGCCCGAGCCCGGCGTCCCGATCGCCGGCAAAAGCAGGAGCAGGAGCAGGAGCAGGAGCAGAAGCAGATGCGCCCCGGTCGGGGGCAAGAGCAGAAGCAGCAGCAGAAGCGCCCCGGTCACCGGTGAAGGCAGCGACCGGGCCCGAGTCGGCGACCGACAGGTGCACGCCGTCGAGGGCGTACCGCACCCCGACCGTGACCTGCGCCGGGCCGGCGTGCTTCAGCACGTTGGTCAGCGCCTCCTGCACGATCCGGTACGCCGACAGGTCCGCGGCGGGGGCGAGCGGGACCGGGGTGCCCTCGCGGCGGAGGGTGACCGTGAGACCTGCCTCGCCGACCTGGGTGAGCAGCTCGTCGAGGCGGTCCAGGCCGACCGGGGCCGCGGTCGGCCCGCCGGTGTCGCCGCGCAGCAGGCCCAGGGTGCGGCGCAGCTCGCCGACGGCGTCGCGGCCCGAGGACTCGATGCTGCGCAGCAGGTCCGCCTCGACGGTCAGGCCGGCGTCGAGGCGGCGCCGGACCACGCCGGCCTGGATGACCATGACGGTGACGCTGTGGGCGACCATGTCGTGCAGCTCGCGGGCGATGCGGACGCGCTCCTCCATGACCGCCTCCCGGACCCGCTGCTCGCGGATCGCGGCGCGGGCCGCGGCCGCGTCGCTGCTCTGCCGCTGCTGGACGGCGAACGCGGCGCCGAGGATCCACGGGGCGACGGGGAAGAAGAACGCGCCCATCGGGTCGACCGGGTCGACCTGCCAGAAGACGGCGCCGGTCGCGACGGCCAGGACCAGGCCGGTGACCCCCCGCGCGCGGGCCCGCCAGCCGGTGGTGCCGAGCAACGGGACGTGCCGGCCGACCGTGTACGCGGCGATGATCATGGCGGCGAGCTGCCAGAGGCGGTAGTTGACGACCTGGTGCGGATACCAGTACTTGAGGCCGGCGACGCAGTTGGCCAGCAGGATGGTCAGCGGGGCGGCCCGGCGCAGCGCGACCAGCGGGGCGAACCCGGCCAGGACGAACGGCCACCAGCCGCCCGGCTGGTGCGCGACGACCTCCTCCGTCAGCGCGAACGCGACGAACGCGCCCGCCAGCCCGAGATCCGTCCGGCTCATGTTCACCTGCTGACCGTAAAGGCTGACCCGCGGCGGGTGAGCCCGCCCGCCGGATGACAGGGCGTCCCCCTCGCGGCGGATGACGGTTCCGCCCCGGTGCGGGCGACCCGCCGGCCCGCGCGTCCGTACGGTGCTGGTCCACCTTCGACTTCACCTATGACGATGGGTACCAGATGCGACGTTTCATACTGCAGTTCTTCCTCATTCTCGCGCCGGCCTTCCTCGCCGTCGCCACCGCGGTCGACCCCGGCCTCGGCGACGCGCAGGGCATCGGCGTCTACCGCGCGCACCCGGCAGAGACCCAGTGGCACTCGGTGCTGCTGCACTGGTCGTGGCTGCTGTTCGTGCCCGCCTTCCTGGGGCTGCTCGCGCCGATCCGGCGCCGCGGCTCGGTCCTGGCCCGCATCGCGTGGTGCGCGATCGTGTTCGGGCTCGTCACGTTCGGCGCGTTGATGGCGTACGACCTGGCCCTGCTCGCCATGGAGCAGACGCTGCCCGACGACGCTGTCAAGCGCGCGGACGAGGCGTTCCAGGCGATGGGCTGGGCGCAGTGGGGTTGGCAGGTGCCGGGCCTCGCCGGCTGGGCGGTGGCGCTGCTGCTGACCCCGGTCACGGCCGCCTACGCGAAGGTCATCTCCTGGTGGACGGCCGGCGCGGCGCTGCTCGGCACGGTCCTGTACCTGCAGTTCGCGATCTCGCCGCTGCCGGCGAGCGTCTCCGGGCCGGTGGTGATGCTCGTCGCGTACGGCGTCGCCGGCTGGGAGGCCGGCCGGTTCCGGGCGCGCGAGGACGAGCCGGCGACGTTCGGCGCGTTCAAGGACGCCGTCGGGCGGGTCTGCCTGGTCGCGGCGCCGGTCGTGTTCGGCGCGGGCCTGCTCACCGTCCCGGGCCTGTCACCGGACATGGCGGTCGCGGTGCGCCACCCGGCGCTCGCCCAGGCCAGCGCGTTCCTGTTGCACCTGTCGTGGCTGCTGTTCGTGCCGGGGATGCTGCTGCTGATGCGGCGCGGCGGCCGGTTCACCGCCGTGGCGGCCGCGGTCACCGCGTTCGCGCTGATGCACTTCAGCGGCCTGATGGTCGGCGACTACAGCGACCTGGCGGTGCGGCTGACGGCACCGGCGGAGACCGCGGAGCGGGTGAGCGAGGCGATGGGCGGGTACGCGCTGTTCACGTTCGGCTGGGCGCTGCCGGCGATGGCGCTGAGCCTGCTCGGGCTGATCGCGGTGCCGATCGGGGCCGCGGCCGACGGTCTGGTCCGCTGGTGGGTGCCGGTGCTGACCGGCCTCGGGGTGGTGGCGTTCCTCGCGGTGGGGGTCGGGCCGCTGTCGGTGCTCAGCCCGCTGCTGCTGCTCGCCGGCTTCGGCCTCCTGGCCCGCGCCCTGCCGCCGCGCCGCCCGGCCGCGACGCCCACCCCGGAGCCGGTCGCGGCCTGAGCAGGCGCAAGCGCGCCCAGCGCCCGCGGAACGACGGTGGCCGATCAACCCGAGGGTGGATCGGCCACCGTGCGGGCGGCCGTCAGTCGAGGGCGACCCGCAGGTGGCGCGGCCCGCGCAGGATCGGGCTCGGCCGGTACTCCGGCGGGTCCTCCAGCAGCCGCGCCCGGGCCAGGACCGGCGCCAGGGCCTGCAGCGCCACCTGCGCCTCCAGCCGGGCCATCGGCGCGCCGAAGCAGTAGTGGATGCCGTCGCCGAAGCCGAGGTGCGGCACCTGGCGGCGGTCCGGGTCGAACCGGTCGGGGTCGCTGACGTGCGCCGGGTCCCGGTTCGCGGCCGCGAGGAGCAGGGTGATCGACGCGCCCGACGGGATGGTGACGCCGCCGACGGGGATGTCGTCGAGGGCGGTGCGCCACGGCAGGAACTGCACCGGCGGGTCCCACCGCAGGACCTCCTCGACGAGCGGCACCGCGAACGCCGGGTCGGCCAGCAGCCGGTCGATCCAGCGCGGCTCGCGCAGCAGTACCAGCGACGCGTTCGCGATCAGGTTCACGGTCGTCTCGTGCCCGGCGACGAGCAGCAGCAGCGCGGTGCTGACGAGCTCGTCGCGGGTGAGCCGGCCGTCGGGGCCGTCGTCGGTGGCAAGGGAGCGCAGCAGGCCCGGCTCGGGGCCGGTGTCGACGAGGTCACCGAGGTAGTCGGCGAGCTCCCGGAACGCCCGGGTCTGCCGGGGCTGCCCGGCGGACAGCGCCGCGTCGATCCAGGCCTTGAAGCGCGGCTCGTCGGCGAGGGGCACGCCGAGCAGCTCGCAGATCACCAGGACCGGCAGCGGGTAGGCGAACTGGTCGACGAGGTCCACGGTCGACGGCGGGAAGTCGGCGACGAGCCGGTCGACGATGCCTTCGAAGGACGGCTGGAGGTCCGCGACGAGCGTCGGGCGGTGCGGCGGGCCGAACTGCCGGGTGGCGAGGCGGCGCAGCCGGTCGTGCTCGGGCGGGTCGGTGCGCAGGAAGCTCGGCGACAGCCCGACGAGCTCGTCGGTGGGGGTGAAGGCCGAGCTGATCCGCGGGTCGTGCAGCAGCGCCGTGACCTCCCGGAACGTGGTCGCCAGCCAGGTGCCGTCGGGTTCTCGGCCGACCGGGGTGCGCCGCAGCGACGTGTACAGCGGGTAGGGGTCGTGGCGGTTGACGGGGTCGAGGACCGCGCCGAAGATCGAGCCGACGGACGTCGTCATCGGGGCCCCCTCACGAATGTCGCGGACCGGGAGCTGGGACTGTGCCCGGTGACCACGACGGTGGCGTCGCGGGCCAGGAACTTCGGGTCGGGCACGTCGGCCGGGACCGGCACCATCGTCTCGGGCTGGTCGACGGTGGTGAACCGGGGCGGGAACGGCGCCGCCTGCTCGATCAGCCGCGCGTAGAACGGCAGCCACCGGGCGTGGTCGAAGGTGACGGCGGCGGTGAGGCGGCCCTTGTACCCGTACGCGGCGGCGAAGCGGCGCTGCTCCACGGAGCCCTGGGTGACGACGACCTCGTCGGCGAACGTGGGCACGCCGACGGCCTTGATGTTGGTGCCGAACTGCAGCGACCAGAACGACGGCATGTGCAGGTGCGGCCAGCGGTCGGACTCGTCGCTGACCATGTTGTGCGCGGCGACCTCAGCCTGGGCGACGGCGTTGCCCCAGTGCTCCAGGGCCAGGAACTGGTAGCCGAACATCGCGTTGGGGGCGCGGGCCACGTCGCCGGCGACGAACACGTCGTCCAGGACGAGGCCGTTGGCGTCGAAGGCGCGGCAGCCGGCGTCGCAGGCGAGCCCCCACGGCCCGACCGCGAGGCCCGAGTCGCGCAGCCACTCGACGTTGCGGACCCCGCCGAGCGCGGCGACGACGACGGCGACGTCGACCTGGGTGCCGTCGGAGAGATACGCCCGCCGCACCCGCCCGTCCGGGTCGCCCTCGATGGCCTCGACGGTGACCCCGCAGCGCAGGTCGACGCCGTGCTCGCGCTGCAGGTCGGCGGCGACGGCGCCGATCACCCCGCCGAGCGCGCCGGCGAGGGGCGTGGCGGCGGCCTCGGCGACGGTCACGTCCAGGCCCATCGACCGGCACGTCGAGGCGACCTCCGAGCCGGCGAACCCGGCGCCGATGACGAGGACCCGGGGCGCCGGGCCGTCGTGCCCGCCGGGCTCCGTGGCGGGTGGCGGCTCGGTGCGCAGGTGCGCGGCGGCCCCGTACGGCGCGATCGCGGCGAGCCGCCCGTGCAGCCGCTGCGCGTCGTCGCGGGTGCGCAGCACGAACATGCCGTCCAGCGCCGCCTCGACCGGGTCGTGCCACGGCCTGGCCCGCACGCCGGTGGTGATGAGCAGCCGGTCGAACGGCACGGAGCTGCCGTCGGCGAGGCTGACCCGCCGTCCGGCGAGGTCCAGGCCGGTGGCCGCGACGCCGAGCCGCCAGGTGGCGTCGAGGTCGCTCCGGTGCGGCAGCGTGGTCGCGTGTGGCGGCACCCGGCCGCTGAGGGCCTGTTTCGACAGGGGCGGCCGGTCGTACGGCTCGCAGTCCTCACCGTCGATGAGCGTCAGCGACCCGGTGAAGCCCTCCTCGCGCAGTGCCTCGGCGGCGCGCAGCCCGGCGAGGGACGCCCCGACGATCACGATGCGGGACGGGCGTTCCTGGACCTCGATCGGCGGCATGTCCTGCACCGACAGCCGGTCGATCTGGATCGCCTGCACGGGGCAGGCGGCGGCTGCGCGGGTCACGCGCTCGCGCTGGTCGTCGTCGGGGGCGGGGTCGTACATGAGCGCCTCGTCGCCCTGCATCTGGAACGAGGCGGGCGCCAGGAAGGCGCACTGGGCGTAGCCCTGACACTTGGTGAGATCAACTACCACGCGCATGAGCCAACGGTCACCCCTTCGCGGCGGCGGTGCCTCACCCCACGAGGACGGCGGCGGAGGACGGCAGGATCGCCCGGACGACGGTGCCGGCGCCCGGCGCGCTCATCACGTCGAGGGTGCCGCCGACGAGTTCGGCCCGCTCCCGCATCGAGCGCAGCCCGAGCCGGCCGGCCCGCCCGGGCGCGCCGGCCGGCCCGCCGTCGGAGCCGCCGGGCTGGAAGCCGACGCCGTCGTCGACGACCTCGAGGACCACCCGGGTGTCGTCGCCGGCGAGGCGCACCGTGACCTGCGAGGCGCCGGCGTGCCGGGCGGCATTGCCGAGCGCCTCCAGGGCGATGCGGTACAGCGCCTCCTCCACCTGCGGGCTGACCGCCGGCTCGGCGTCCAGCTGCAGCCCCCAGCCGGGCGGGACGGCGCCGGTGCCGGGCGCGAAGTGCAGCGCGTCGACGATGCGCCGCAGCGCGGTGGCGAGGCCGGCGCCGACGAGGGTCTCCGGGCGCAGCCGCACGATGATGCCGCGCAGGTCGCTGAGGCCGGCGCTGGCCGTCTCCTGGATCCAGGCGAGGGACGCCCGGGCGTTGGCCGGGTCGCCGTGCACGAGCTCGGCGGCGGTGCCGGCGCCCAGGCTGATGCCGTACAGCGTCTGCACGACCGAGTCGTGCAGCTCGCGGGCGAGCTGCTCCCGCTCCCGGGTCGCCTGGTGCTCGCCGGTGCCGAGGACGACCGCGGCCACCGCGGCGAACGCCTCCAGCCGGCGCGGCGGCACCGGGCGGCGCCGGCCGACGGCCGCGATCACGCCGGGCGGCCCGGCAGCGCCGGCCTGGCCGGGCAGCGGCACCGCGCTGACCGGGCCGCGCAGCACGGGAAGGCCGGTGCGCACGGCCCCGGCAAGGGCTCCAGCAAGGGCCTCGTCGAGGCCGGGCCGGCCGTCGTGCGTGCCGCCGCGCAGCCGGCCCGACGCGTCGAAGATCAGCACCGCCGTCGCCGGCAGCGCCCGCCCGGCCCGGTCGCACACGGCCCGCAGGACGTCCTCCGCCGGTGCGCCGCCGCGCAGCTGCGCGTGCAGCGCCGCGAGATGCCTCAACTCGGGGCCGCCGCGTGCACCGGGACGAGCCCGACCCGCATCGCGTACAGGGCGGCCTGCGTGCGGCTCTCCGCGTTGAGCTTCTGCAGGATGTTGCTCACGTGCGTCTTGACCGTCTGCGGCGCGATGTGCAGCTCCCGGGCGATCTGCCCGTTGGCCCGCCCCCGGGCCAGCAGCACCAGGACCTCCTCCTCGCGGCGGGTGAGCTGCGGCGGGGTGCTCGGCACGTGCACGTCGCGCACCAGCCGGGCCGCGACCGCCGGCGACAGCTGCACCTGGCCGGCCGCGGCGGCCCGCACCGCCCGGTGCAGCTCGTCGCAGGAGGTGTCCTTCAGCAGGTACCCGACGGCGCCGGCGTGCAGGGCGTCGGCGATCAGCTGCGGCTCCAGGTAGCCGCTGAGGGCGACGACCTCGACCCCGGGCAGCTCCCGGCGGATCACGGCGGTCGCTGAGATACCGTCGAGGACCGGCATGAGCAGGTCCATGAGGACGAGGTCGGGGCGCAGCTCGTGGGCGAGGCGCACGGCCTCGCGCCCGTCGACGGCGAAGCCGACGGTCTCTAGGTCGCCGCTGAGGGACAGGAAGCCGCGCAGGCCCTCACGGACCATTGCGTGGTCGTCGGCGATCAAGATCTTGATACTCATCGCCGCGGGCTATACCCCGGCGCGGCGGCGAATCACCACGTCGTGGGTGCCGTTCGGCGTACACCGAATGGGGGAGGACCAAGGTCGCCGCCACCGACCGACCGTGGCGGGATGTAAGGCGGCCCCATGCGCGGGCACCGTTGCACCGTGACGCCCAACTTGCGCCGGCTGAGCCGGTTTTCGCTGGTGGGAGCCGGCGGTGTGGTGGTCAACAACGTAACGCTGCTCGTCCTGCACGGAGTCCTCGGGCTGGCGTTGCTGCCCGCCACCGTTGCCGCCGTCGAGCTCGCGCTGGTCACCAACTACGTGCTGCACGAACTGTGGACGTTCCGGCGGCGCCGGCTGTCGCTGCAGCGCTTCGCGTACTTCAGTCTCGCCGGCCTCGCCGCCTTGCCGGTCAACGTCGTCGCCGTCCAGCTGCTGGTCGCGCTCGGTATGCACTACCTGCCGGCGAACCTCATCGGCATCGTGGCCGGGTTCGCCGTGAACTTCGCCGTCAGCTCGAAGTGGATTTGGAGTGAACGCACCGATGGAACAGCTGGTGTTGACCATCCTCACCCTGATCTCGCTGGTGCTGACGGTGCAGGCGGCGCATGCGTTGTACCTCATGATCTACACATGGGACCGGCCGGAGGCCGGCGACAGGGCGCGGGTGCCCGATCGACGTGCTACGCCGGCACTCTCCTTCACCGCCATCCTCCCGGCACGGCACGAGGAGGAGGTCATCCAGCACACCATCGCCCGCGCCGCGTCCGCTGACTACCCGCCGCACCTGGTGCAGATCCTCGTGGTGTGCTCGGCCGACGACGTCGGCACGATCGAGCAGGCACAGGCGCAGGTGAACCGGCTGCGCGCGGCGGGTCGCACCAACGTCGAGGTGGTGGTGTTCGACGACGGCCCGATCAACAAGCCGCACGGGCTCAACACCGCGCTGCGCTACGCCACGAACGACGTCGTGGCGATCTTCGACGCCGAGGACGAGGTCCAGCCGCAGCTGTTCGACATCGTCAACACGATCATGTCGGAGGAGGACGTCGGCTGCGTGCAGGCCGGGGTGCAGCTGATGAACTTCGACTCGAACTGGTACTCGACGTTCAACGTCCTGGAGTATTTCTTCTGGTTCCGCAGCCGGCTGCACTACCACGCGAAGAACGGTGCCATCCCGCTCGGCGGCAACACCGTGTTCTTCAAGCGGAGCCTCATCGAACGCCTCGGCGGCTGGGACGAGTCGAACCTGACCGAGGACGCCGACATCGGCCTGCGGCTGTCCAGCATGGGGGAGAAGGTCCGGGTCGTGTACGACGACCGCTACGTCACGAAGGAGGAGACGCCACCGACGCTGCAGAGCTTCATCAAGCAGCGGACCCGGTGGTGTCAAGGCTTCATGCAGACCCTCAGCAAGGGCACCTGGAAGCTCATGCCGACCCGCCGGCAGCGGTTCCTCGCCTGGTACACCCTGGCGTTCCCGCACGTCCAGGCGATGCTCGGCATCTACCTGCCGGTGGCGCTGCTCAGCGCGTTCGTGCTGAGCGTGCCGGTGCCGGTGGCGATGCTGTCGTGGCTGCCGGTGCTGCTGCTCGGCGCGCACTTCGTGATGAGCGTCGTCGGCCTGTACGAGTTCACCGGCGCGCACGGGCTGAAGGCCACCCCGGCGACCGTGGTGAAGATGGCGATCACCTGGTTCCCGTACCAGATGGTGCTGTCCTACGCGGCGGCGCGGGCGCTGTGGCGGCAGGTCAAGGGCGAGCGCAACTGGGAGAAGACGGCCCACGTCGGTGCGCACCGCACCGCGGCGGAGACTGCGGAGCTGACCAATGTCGGCTGACCTGCTGCAGCGGCCGGGGACGCCGGCCGGCACCCCGAAGAAGACCGTCGCGCCGCAGACGCGCGGCTGGCCCCTCATCATCGTCAGCCTGGCGATCGGCCTGGTGACGCACGGCTGGAACATGTTCCGCTACCCGCTCTACCTCACCGACGAGGGCATCTACATGGAGCAGGCGTGGTCGGTGCTGCGTGAGGCGAAGCTGTCGCCGTACACGTACTTCTACGACCACGCGCCGATGGGCTGGCTCACGATCGCGGGCTGGGTCGCGATCCTGCCCGGCGGCTTCAACGCCTTCGGCAACGCCATCAACACCGGGCGCGTGCTGATGCTCATCGTGCACCTGGTGTCGGTGTTCCTGCTGTACGAGACGGTCCGGCGCTTCACCGGCAGCAAGGCCGGCGCGTTCCTGGCCGTGTTCGTGTTCAACGTGTCGCCGCTGGCCGTGTACTACCAGCGCCAGGTCCTGCTCGACAACCTGATGATGCTGTGGATCCTGCTGGGCCTGTACCTGCTGGCCCGCAAGGACGGCCGGATCGTCACCGTCATGGGCGCCGGGCTGTGCTTCGGCCTGGCCCTGGTGACGAAGGAGAACGCGCTGTTCATCCTGCCCGGCTGCGCGTACCTGCTGCACCGCACGATCAAGGAGCAGTCGAACCGGCGGTTCGGGGTGTCGTTCTGGTGGTTCGCGGCGCTCGCCCCGGTCGTCGGCTACCTGCTCTTCGCGCAGATCAAGAACGAGCTGTTCCCGCAGGGCTTCAACTTCAGCCTCGCTGCCGCCACGCCCGGCGACCACGTGTCGCTGCTGTACACCGTGTGGTGGCAGCTGCACCGCAACTCCAACAGCAGCAACGGCCTGTCGTTCACCACGCTGCTGCAGGACAGCTGGCTGTTCAAGGACCGGTACCTGCTCATCGCCGGCACCGCCGCGACGCTGCTGACGCTGTTCGCCGGGCGGCGCAACAAGCGGCTGCGCGGGCCGATGCTGGCGTGCGCGCTGATGGCGGTCGGCTACGGGTTCTACCTCACCCGCAGCGCCCTGCTCGACTTCTACATCGCGCCGATGGTCCCGCTGTTCGCGCTGAACCTCGGGATGTTCTTCGGCTGGCTCACCCGGCGCACCAAGCCGCCCGGCGCGGCGGTGCTGGTGGCCTGCCTGCTGGTGCCGGTGCTGGTCATGCCGGGCGGGTTCCTCGTCAAGTACAACACCAAGGGTGAGCTGGAGTTCAGCGACGCGTACCGGCTGCCACTGACCCGCCTGCAGGAGCAGCAGGTCGCGTGGATCAAGACGAACATACCGCCGGACGCGAAGCTCATCATCGACGACGACATCTGGGTCGCGCTGCACGACAACGACCCACCGTACAAGTACGCGCACCCGCACTACAAGGCCACGTCGGACCCGGACGTGCGGGACAAGGTGTTCGCCTCCAGCTGGGAGAACGTCGACTACGTCGTGATGTCGAACAAGATGCGCGACGCCCTCGAACGCGGTGGCGAGACCTGGATCATCGAGGCGATCGACCAGCACGGGGAGACCGTCTGGCAGGCGACCCGCGGCGACGTCTCACTGCAGATCATCAAGATCGGTGCAACCTCGTGAGTGAGCTGGAGTGACGATGCAGACCCTCAAGCGCCGTAGGGCACCCGCGGGCACGACCAGGAAACGGCCGGGCCGCAGGCGGCTGTCCCGTCCGAAGATCTCCGGCCGCCGGCTCCTCGTGGCCGCAGTCGCCGCGTTCCTGCTGGTCAGCGTCGGGCGGTCGGTGCTGCCGGCGATCGGCATCGAGGCGCCGGGGCTGCCGTCGTTCGGCGGCGGCGGCGATGACACGCCGACCGACGCCCCGACGACGAAGGCCCCGAAGGCGCCCACCGTCGACCTCAACGGTGTCATGGTGCACGGTGGCGGCGAGCCGATGATCACGCTCAACCCGGGCCTGGTGCGGCTGGGCGGCACCGTGACGGTCAGCGGGAACGGGTTCGACCAGGGCTCCATGGTCGACGTGTACCTCGGGCCGTCCGCCACCGCCGCCCAGCCGTCCGGCAAGGCGAAACCGAAGGCGAAGGCCGCCAAACCGGTCCAGGTCGGCACGGCGAAGGCCGGCAAGTACGGGGTCTTCACCGTCAACTTCGCCTTCCCGAACAAGATGACCACCCCCGTGCTGGAGGTGACCGCCCAGGCGCGGGGCAGCGACAAGGTCGCCAAGGCCGAGGCGGCCGTCGCGCAGGGCGCCGGGCAGGCGACGCTGTCCGCCGTCGTCGGCAAGCCCGGCGACACGATCAACCTGACGGTGAAGGGGTTCTCCCCGGGCGAGGAACTGTCGGTCTTCTGGGGCCGGATCAACGGCGAGCCGAGCCTCACCCTCAAGGCCGACGAGGATGGTTCCGTGGGTAAGACCCCGATCAGGGTTGGCGTCACCGCGGTCGGGACGACCAGTCTGGTGGTTGTGGGCAAGACGAGTGGTGCGGCGGCGAGCGCGCCGTTCCAGGTGCTGCGGCTGTACCCGTCGATCAAGCTCGCGCCGTACGCGGTGAAGGCCACCCAGTCGATCACCTTCTCCGGCGTCGGGTTCGCGCCGGGGGAGCGGGTCCTGGTGCGGCTGAACTCGGCCGGCGGGCAGCCGGTGATGGCGGTGACCACCGACGGCGCCGGTGGCTTCAAGGGCGCCGGGCTCACGATGCCCTACCAGCTCAAGGGCGCCCAGTCGCTGGTGTTCATCGGCGAGCAGAGCCGGGCCGCGGCCTCGTCCGGGTTCACGATCCTGCCCTACATGCCCCAGGCGCGCACCAACGCCTACGGCGGCCTGCCCGGCACGGTGGTCAACTTCTACGCCACGCAGTTCGCGCCGAACGAGGCCGTGCACGTCTACGCGAAGACCTCCAAGGGTGCCAAGGGCGAGCTGGTGTCCGCGTTCCGGGTCAACAAGGCCGGCACCGCCCGCGCCGTCGGGCAGTACACGATCCCCGGTAACACCGAGAACAGCGTCATCTTCGAGCTGCGGGGACAGCTCAGCGGCTCCACCGCGACGGTCAACTTCAAGGTGGACTCGTCCGGTGGGCCGGTCGACATCCCGACGCCGAAGCCGTACGTCCTGCCGAAGGATCTGGAGAAGTAGCCCCGGTGTACTGGCAGGCATTCCGGGCCGCCCCGGAGGCGTTGATCGTGCTCGACGCCGCCGGGGTGGTCCGGCTTGCCAGCAGCGCCGCGGAGGCGCTCTTCCACCGGGTCACCGCCGACATGGTCGGCCGCCGGGTCGGGCAGCTGCTGACCAGCGACCCGCGGGCGGCCCTGGACGCGGCCACGGGCGACGGGGAACCGGTCTACACGACCTCCGCGATCCGCCTGCCGGACGGCGCGGAGCTGCCGGTCGACGTGCGGCTGCGCACGCTGCCCGGCGACCCGAGCGGCCTGGTCGTGCTCGCCGTCGACGACCAGGGCGCCGGCGGGATGTCGCGGGCCAGCCTCGAGCACCGGGTGGCCCGGCTGCAGCAGGCCGGGGCCGAGCAGGGAGAGGCGCTCGGCGACGTCATCCTCGCCCAGGAACGGGAGCGGGCCCGCATCGCCGCCGGGGTGCACGACGACAGCCTGCAGGTGATCACCGCGGCGATGCTGCGCCTGCAGCACCTCCGCCGGCGCCTGCGCGACCCGCGCGACCTGGAGCTGCTCGGCAAGCTGGAGGACAGTCTCGCCCTGGCCGCCGACCGGCTGCGGCGGCTGATCTTCGACTTCCGCCCGCCGAAGCTGTCCAGCGACGGGCTCGCCGCGGCCACCCGCGACCTGCTCGACGGGCTCGCCGAGGACCACTCACTCGCCGTCCACCTGCAGGACCGGCTGCAGGGCGAGCCGCCGCTGCCCACCCGGCTGCTGATCTTCCGGATGCTGCAGGAGGCCGTCGCCAACGTCGGCAAGCACGCCGACGCCGACGAGTGCACCGTCATCCTCAGCGAGCAGGACGAGGGCTACCTGGTCCGGGTCGTCGACGACGGCGTCGGTGCCGAGCAGACCGGGAGCGACTTCGAGACCCCGGCCGGGCACCTCGGGCTGGTCCTCATGCGGGAGCGGGCGGCCCTGGCCGGCGGCTGGTTCCGCATCAGCAGCATCGCCGGCAGCGGCACCACCGTCACGTTCTGGGTGCCGCGCGGCGCCGACCTGCAATCCAAAGGAGCCGCCTGATGCGCTACCGCGTGCTGATCGTCGAGGACCACCAGGTGGTCGCCGAAGGCCTTGCCGCGCTGCTCAACGAGCACCCCGAGCTGCGTGTCGTCGCGATCGCCGGCGGCGTCGGCGAGGTCGAGCACCTCGCCGACGTCGAGCGGGTCGACGTGGTGCTGTGCGACTACTGGCTGCCCGACGGCACCGGCCCGGAGGCGGTCGCCGCGCTGCGGGCGCACCTGCCGGAGGTGGCGGTCGTGTTCCTCAGCGCCGACAGCAGCGACGAGGTGGTCCTCGCCGCCCTGGAGGCCGGGGCCGCCGGGTACCTGGTGAAGAGCGCCGGCGGGGCCGACGTCGCCGACGCGGTCCGCCGGGCGATCGACGGGGAGATCCTGGTGCCGGCCCGTCAGCTGGCGAAGCTCCTCGCGCGGCGCCGGGAACGCGCGCACCGCTCGCAGGAGCACGCCCGGCGGCTGGACAGCCTGACGCCGCGGGAGCGGCAGATCCTCAGCCTGATGACCTCCGGCATGGACAACCGTGACATCGCCCGGGAGCTGAGCATCAGCTACACCACGGTGCGCAGCCACGTGCGGCACCTGCTGTCCAAGATGGGCGCCCGCTCGAAACTCGAGGCCGTCGTACGAGCGGCGGACTGGGACGCTCCTACCGTTGCACCATGAGCATTTCGGACATTCGTACGCTGAACTGATATTTCCCCTTCCGTAATGTTTTGACCTGCCCGACGTCGTCGTACGTGAGGACAGGTCAGAAGTTGAAGCGTTCCCGTCTCGTGTGGCTGAGCGCCACCGCTCTTGCGCTTGCCGCCGCCGTCACCGCCGGTGGTGTCGCCCTGTACCACTCCGCCGAGAAGGCCGGTCCGAAAGCCGCCGGGCAGCAGCTGCGGCTGCCGCTGCACACCGACGGCAACCGGATCGTCGACGCCGCAGGCGCGACCATCACCTTCACCGGTGTCAACTGGTTCGGCCTGGAGACCAACACGTTTGCCCCGCACGGGCTGTGGTCCCGGCCGCTGGACGACATGCTCGACCAGATGGCGGCGCAGGGGTTCAACTCGGTGCGCCTGCCGTTCAGCAACGAGCTCTTCGACGCCACGGCCAAGCCCAACGGCGTGGACTTCAAGCTCAACCCCACCCTGGAGGGCCTCACCGGCCCGCAGATCATGGACCAGGTCGTCGAGGGGATCACCAAGCGCGGCATGATGGTGATCCTCGACCGGCACCGGCCGACCTCGCAGGGCCAGAGCAACCTCTGGTACACCGACAAGGTCAGCGAGGAGCGCTGGATCTCCGACTGGAAGATGCTCGCCAAGCACTACCGCGACAACCCCCTCGTCGTCGGCGCCGACCTGCACAACGAGCCGCACGGCGAGGCCACCTGGGGCACCGGCGAGGAGAAGACCGACTGGCGGGCCGCCGCCGAGCGGGCCGGCAACGCGATCCTCGCGGAGAACCCGAACTGGCTGATCGTCGTGGAGGGCATCGAGTCCTACGACGGCGACGGGTACTGGTGGGGCGGCAACCTGCAGGGCGCGGCCAAGGACCCGGTCCGGCTGTCCGACCCGGCGAAGCTGGTCTACTCCGCGCACGACTACAGCCCCAAGGTGTGGTCGCAGCGCTGGTTCACCGACCCCGCGTTCCCGGCGAACATGCCGGCCCTGTGGGACAAGCAGTTCGGCTACCTCGTCAAGAACAACGTCGCGCCGGTGCTCATGGGCGAGTTCGGCGGCCGGTCCGTCGCCGAGACCGACGCCCAGGGCGGCAAGGACCTCGAGGGCATCTGGCAGCGGCACCTGATGGGGTACCTGAAGGAGCACGGGCTCAGCTACACGTACTGGTCCTGGAACCCCAACTCCGGCGACACCGGCGGGATCCTGAAGGACGACTGGAAGACCGTCGACCAGGCCAAGATGGACCTGCTCAAGTCCTACCAGTCGGCACCGCTGGCGAAGAAGCCGTAGCGCATTGTCGATGGGCCCTCTCCGCGCTGTATGTTCAGCGTGGGGAGGGCCTCATGCCTGTTCAGGAACGGGACACCACGGTCGGCAGCCTCAACGCGATCATCGCCGTGCCTTCGGATCCGCCGCGGGCCGGGCTCGTGCTCGTCGACGGCTCCGGCCCCGCGACCCGGCACGCATGGGCCGGGATCCCGGCATGGCTCGCCGCGCGCGGGATGGCCACGCTGCGGCACGACAAGCCCGGCTGCGGCGGCTCCCCCGGAGACTGGCGGGACCAGTCGTTCGCGGACCGGGCCGTGGAGGCCCTCGCGGCGCTCGCCGTCCTGCGCGCCGAGACCGGCGTGGAGCGGGCCGGACTCATCGGCTACAGCCAGGGCGGCTGGATCTCCCTGATCGCCGCCACGAGCGCGCCGCAGGCCGTCGACTTCGTGATCACCGTGTCCGGGCCGGCGGTGGGCATCGCCGAGCAGGAGCGGGTGTCCACGGAACGGGCGCTGCGCCGGGCCGGCCACCCGCCTGCCGTCGTCGACGAGGCGATGCGCTGGGTCGACGAGCGCGCCGCCCGCCTCGCCGTCGGTGACCCGCCCGCCCAGGTGCTCGCCGCGCAGCAGCGGCACGCCGGCCGGGTCTGGTACGACGCCGTGGCCGCCGAGCCGTACGACACCGTGCAGAGCCTGACGTTCTTCGCCCGGGCGCTGAGCTTCGACCCCGCGGCGCGCATCCCGCACCTGCGCTGCCCGATCCTCGCCCTGTACGGTGCCGCCGACGAGCTCGTGCCGGTCGAGCGCAGCGTCGCGGTGCTCGCCGAGCGGCTGCCGGGGCTGCACCGCGGGCGCAACGCCGTGGCCGTCCTGCCCGGCGCCGATCACCTGCTGCACGTTGCGGAGAGTGAGCACGCACCCGCGTTCCTGCCGATGCTCGGGGCGTTCCTCGACCTCGTGGCGCTGTCGTAGCGCATCGACCCGGGCCTTGTCCCGGACTTGTGTGGCCTGCCCACATAGCTCCGTGCCCGACGCCACTCCTAGCGTGTGCGAACACCGCCAGCAGGCGCTGGCCTTAACAAGGCGTTCACACAGGGCTCATACGGAGGAAGCGTGATTCGGCAGACGAGTGCGCCGCGGCGGCTACTGCTCGCGGCGCTCGGCATGGGTATCGCGGCGGCGTTCACGTCCGCCTGCAGCAGTCCCCAGGAGGCGGCGCAGGAGCCCGCCGGGGACGGCGCCCCGATCAAGGTCGGCCTGGTGTACTCGCAGACGGGCGCCCTGGCCGGCTACGGCAAGCAGTACATCGAGGGCTGGAAGGCGGGCCTCGCCTTCGCGACCAAGGGCACCGGCAAGGTCGGCAACCGGCCCGTCGAGGTCAAGGAGGTCGACGACGCCGGTGACCCGGCCAAGGCCGTCTCCGCCGCCAAGGACCTCATCGGCCAGGGATACAAGATCATCGCCGGGAGCACCGGCTCGGCCGTCGCCGGCCAGGTCGCGCCCCTCGCGGCACAGAACAAGGTCCTGTTCGTCTCCGGGCCGGCCGCCTCCGACGCGGTCACCGGCGTCAACAAGTACACCTTCCGCTCCGGCCGCCAGTCCTACCAGGACGTCCTCGCGGCCAAGTCCTACCTGCCCGCGCCCACCGGCAAGAAGGTCCTCGTGTTCGCCCAGGAGGGCACCTTCGGCAAGTCCAACGCCGACGCGGTGAAGGCCGTCATCGGCGGCGCCGGCGCGACCGTGGAGAACCTGTTCGTCCCGGCCAGCGCCACCGAGTTCACCGGCTTCGCGGCGCAGGCCAAGAACGCCAAGGCCGACATGATCTTCGTGGCGTGGGCCGGCACCACCGCCCCGGCCATGTGGCAGGCCCTCGACCAGCAGGGCGTGCTCGGCTCGACCATGGTCGTCACCGGCATCGACCAGCGGGCGTCGTGGGCGACGTTCGGCGCGGCCGGCGGGAAGCTGTCGCTGCTCGCGCACTACTTCGACGGTGCCAGCGACAACGAGGCCACCGCCGCGCTGCGCAAGGGTGTCGAGGGCGGCAAGCTCGACCTGTTCCACCCCGACGGCTTCACCGCCGCGCAGATGATCGTGCGCGCCGCGGCCGAGGGCGGCGACGACGTCGACAAGATGGTCACCGCGCTCGAAGGCTGGAGCTTCGACGGCGTCAAGGGCAAGCTGACCGTCCGCAAGGAGGACCACGCCCTGCTGCAGCCGATGTTCCAGGGCAAGTTCTCCGGCTCCGGCGCGGAGCTGAAGCCGGAGCTGGTCAAGGCGATCGACCCGGCCGACGGGGCCCCGCCGGTCGTGCAGATGAAGGGCTGAGGGATTGTCCCCCCGAAGCAACGCGCCGGCGGCCGGGGTGGTTGACGCCCCGGCCACCGGCCTGCTGTCCACCAGGCGGCTGACCTGGAAGATCGGCGAGGTGGCGATCGTCGACCACGTGTCGGTCGACCTGGCCGAGGGCGAGTTCCTCGCCGTCATCGGCCCCAACGGCGCCGGCAAGACGTCGCTGTTCAACCTGATCTCCGGGCTGCGCCGCCCCACGGACGGCTCGGTCACCCTCGCCGGGCACGACATCACCCGGCTCGCGCCGCACCGGCGGGCCCGGCGCGGCCTCGGCCGCACCTTCCAGTCCTCGTCGGTGTTCGGCTCGCTCACCGTCGCCGCCAACGTGCGCCTGGCCGTGCAGGCCCGGCGCGGCGGCTCGCTCCGGCCGTTCCCGCTGCCGCGCGCCGACCGGGACATCGCCGAGCGTGCCGAGCGGGTGCTGTGGCGGGTCGGCCTCGACCACCGCGCCGGCACCCTGGCCGGCACCCTCGCCCACGGCGAGAAGCGCAAGCTGGAGATCGCGCTGCTGCTGGCCGGCGAGCCGAAGGTGCTGCTGCTGGACGAGCCGATGGCCGGCGTCAGCGCCGAGGACGTGCCCGGCCTGGTCGCACTGATCAAGACGCTGACCCGCGACGAGCGGCGCAGCGTACTCATGGTGGAGCACCACATGGACGTGGTCCTGGACCTGGCGGACCGGGTCGCGGTCATGCACCACGGGGCGCTGCTCATCTGCGACACCCCGGAGGTCGTCATGGCCGACCGGACCGTCCAGGAGGCGTACCTGGGAGAGAAGCTGTGAGCCCGATCCTGGATATTTCCGATTTGTCCGTCAAGGTGGGCGGGTCGCACATTCTGCAGGGCGTCACGTTCAGCGTGCAGCCGCAGGGCGTGACCGCGCTGCTGGGCCGCAACGGCGTCGGCAAGACCACCACCCTCAAGGCCGTGCTCGGCCTGATGCCGCGGGCCGCGGAGATCACCGGCCGGGTCGGCTTCGCCGGCGCCGGGATCACCCGGCAGCCGACGTTCCGCCTGGTGCGGCGGGGCCTGGGCTACGTGCCCGAGGACCGTGGCGTGTTCGCCGGGCTCACCGTCGCGGAGAACCTGCGGCTCGCCGAGCGGGCCGGCACCGCCCCGGACTACGACACCGTGCACGGGCTGTTCCCGGAGCTGCGCAAGCGGGCCCGGCAGCGGGCCGGCACCCTGTCCGGCGGCCAGCAGCAGATGCTGGCGATCGGCCGGGTCCTGCTCAACCCCAACCGGCTGCTGCTCATCGACGAGCCGACGAAGGGCCTCGCCCCGAAGGTCGTCACCGAGGTCGCCGCCGCGCTGGAGGCGGTCGCCGCCGTCGTGCCGATGCTGCTCGTCGAGCAGAACCTCGCCGTCGTGCGGCGGATGGCCCGCCACGCCGTCGTCATCGCCAACGGCCGGGTCGCGTACACCGGCACCGCCGGCGACCTGCTCGACTACACCGAGAAGACCAAGGCGCTGCTCGGCGTCGGCAAGGGAGATCATTCATGAGCGGGCCGGAGCGTAGCGGAGGGCTGCGAATCATGGGCGCAGGGTGGAGTTCAGGCCGGCGCCGGAGCGCAGCGGAGGTGACGGCATGAGCACGTTTGTGCTGCTGACGCTCACCGGGCTGGGTCTGGCCGCCTTGTACTTCCTGGTTGCGTCGGGCCTCGCGCTGGTGTTCGGCCTCGCCGACGTGCTGAACTTCGCGCACGGGCTGTTCCTGTCCGTCGGCGCGTACGGCACCTGGTGGGCCAGCGGCAACCTCCCCGGCGCCGGGCCGTCCGGCTGGGGCTTCGTCCTCGCCGTCGTGTTCGGCGTGGTGTGCGGCACCGCCGTCGCCGCCCTCGTCGAGCTGGTGCTGATCCGGCCGCTGTACTCCCGGACCATCGAGCAGGTCCTGGTCACCGTCGGGCTGTCGCTGGCCGGCGTGGCGTTGCTGCAGGCGTCCTGGGGTGCGGACCCCCGCGTGTACCCGCGGCCGCAGTGGACGCAGGAGCTCACCGAGGTCGCCGGCGCGCGGGTGCCCAACGACCGGTTCCTGCTCATCGGCGCCGCCGCGATGGTGCTCGCCGGGTTGCTCGCGTTCCTCAAGTACACCCGCATCGGCCTGGTCATCCGCGCCGGCGTCGAGGACCGGTCCATGGTCACCGCCCTCGGCATCGACGTGCGGCGCGCCTTCACGCTCGTCTTCGCGATCGGCGGCGCCGCGGCCGCGCTCGCCGGGGCACTCGGCGGGGTCTACGCCGGCTCGATCTCCCCGACCGGCGGCAGCTCGCTGCTCATCTTCGGGTTCATCGTCGTCGTCATCGGCGGCATGGGCTCGGTCGTCGGCGCCGCCTACGCCGCCGTCGCCGTCGGGCTGCTGCAGCAGTTCGTCAACTACACCTCCCCGGGCCTCGGCGACATCTGCGTGGTCGCGCTCCTTGCGATCGTGCTGCTCGTGCGCCCGCAGGGGATCACCGGAAAGGTCGCCACCTCATGATGACGGACACCGCGGTGACCCCGGACGCCACGCAGGCCCGCCCCCGGCGCCGCCCGCACCCGGCCCGCTTCGGCCCGCTCGTCGTGCTGGTCGTGCTCGTCGCGCTGCCGTACTGGTCGATCTCCATCCCCGGCGTGTTCGACGCGGCGCTCAACAAGCCCGGCACCCTGCAGCTGCTCGCGCTGTGCCTGGTCTTCGGCGCCCTGGCCACCGGCTACGACCTGCTGTTCGGCCGCACCGGCCTGCTGTCCTTCGGCCACGCGCTCTACTTCGCCGGCGGTGTCTACGGCACCGACGTCCTCGTCACCAAGGCCGGGCTGCCGCTGTGGCAGGCGGTGCTGCTCGCCATCGCCGGCACCGCCGCGGCGGCCGCGGCGCTCGGCGCGGTCGCGCTGCGTACCAACGGCATCGCGTTCGCCATGGTCACGCTCGCCTTCGCCCAGGTCGGCGCGATCACCATCGGCCGTGACCCGGGCGGCGTCACCGGCGGCGAGGAGGGGCTGCCGATGGACACCACGCAGGTGCCCTCGGCGCTCGTCGGCGTCACCAACACCGTCAACCTGTACTGGCTCGCCGTCGCCGTTGCGGTCGTGACCGTCCTGGTCGTGCACGCGATCGCGGACGCGCCCGCCGGCCGGGTCCTCGCCGCGATCCGCGACGACGAACGCCGCGTCGGGGTGCTCGGGCTGGACCCGTACCGGTACAAGCTGTTCGCGTTCACCGTCGCGGGCGGCCTGGCCGGGCTCGCCGGCGCCATGTACGCGCTGCTGATCGGCGGCGCCACCCCGCACGTGGCGGTCTCCGACCAGACGCTGACGCTGCTGGTCATGGTGGTGCTCGGCGGCCCCGGCACCCGCTGGGGCCCGCTCATCGGCGGGATGCTGTTCACGTACCTGGACTACCGCCTGGTGTCCTTCGGCCGCTCCGACGCGGTGGACAGCCTGCCGGGCGTGCTGAGCGGGCCGCTGTCGCAGCCGCTGTTCGTGCTGGGCACCGTGTTCATCCTCGCCGTGTACTTCTTCCCCGGCGGGCTCGCGGGCCTGCGGACCCGTCTCGGCCCCATCGCCAAGTGGATCCCCGACCGCCGCTAGGGGAGCCACCCGGTTTTATCGGCGCCGGTCGATTCGATCTCAGTCGAATCGATCGGCGTCTTTTCATGTGGTACGGCGGCACACGCGCACGCCGGTAAATGTATGGATCGCCTCCATGGCCTGGGTGTGGCGCCGGTCATAGCGTTCGCCGCAACGGCGGGCCACATGTGACCGCCGGCCGCCCACCGCCATGAGGAGGTGTGTCCCCGATGGACGGTCCCGCTTTGACGGCCCGCGGCCTGACCCGGGATTTCCGCGGCTTCCGGGCCGTCGACCAGGTCGACCTGACCGTCGCCGCCGGCAGCGTGCACGCGCTCGTCGGGCCCAACGGCGCCGGCAAGACGACGCTGTTCAACCTGCTCACCGGGTTCCTCGCGCCGACCGCCGGCCGCATCGACCTCGGTGGCCGGGACATCACCGGGCTGCCGCCGGAGCGGGTCGCCCGCCTCGGCGTCGCCCGGTCGTTCCAGATCACCAGCCTGTTCCCGCAGCAGACCGCCCGCACCCACGTCGAGCTGGCGCTGCAGAGCGCGACGCGGCTCGGCTGGCGGTTCTGGCGCAGCGACCGGCTCCTGGCCCGGTTCTCGGCCCGGGCCGGCGAGCTGCTGGACCTCGTCGGCCTCGCCGACGCGGCCGAAACCCCCGCCGGCAGCCTCGCCTACGGCCGCAAGCGGGCCCTGGAGCTGGCGATCGCGCTCGCCCTGGACCCGCAGGTGCTGCTGCTGGACGAGCCGACCGCGGGCATGGGCCTGGAGGACGTCGAGCGCACCGTCGAGCTCATCGCCGCGGTCCGCGACGGGCGCACCGTCGTGCTCGTCGAGCACAACATGCGGGTGGTCGGGCGGCTCGCCGACACCGTCACCGTGCTGCAGGCCGGGAAGGTCCTCGTCGAGGGCCCGTACGAGCAGGTCCGCGCCGACCCGCGGGTCATCGAGGCATATCTCGGGAGTACCGATGCTGCACATTGAGGGCCTGTCCGCGTGGCACGGCGAGGCCCGCGTGCTGCGCGAGGTCGACCTGAGCGTCGAGCGGGGCGAGGTGGTCACGCTCTGCGGGCGCAACGGGGCCGGCAAGACCACGCTGCTGCGCTGCGTCATGGGGCTGCACGCCGGGCAGTCGGGCGTGGTCCGGCTGGACGGGCAGGACCTCACGCCCCGCAGGGCCCACCAGCGGGCCCGCCTCGGGCTCGGCTGGGTGCCCGACGACCGCGGCGCCTACGCCACCCTCACCGTCGCCGAGCACCTCACGCTGCCGCCCGTGGTCGGGCCCGACCCGTGGAGCCTCGAGCAGGTCCACGAGGCGTTCCCGGCCCTGTACGCCCGCCGCGCCAGCCCCGCCACGAAGCTGTCTGGCGGCGAGCAGCAGATGCTCGCCCTGGCCAGGGTGCTGCGGATGGGCGCGCGCGTGCTGCTGTGCGACGAACCCACCGAAGGGCTCTCCCCGCTGCTGGTCCAGCAGGTCGGGCAGATCCTGCGGCGGGCCAAGGAGCACGGCGTCACCGTCCTGCTCGTCGAGCAGAACCTGCACTTCGCGACCACCGTTGCCGACCGCCACTACCTCCTCGCCGAGGGGCGGATCGTCGGCGCCTTCGACAACACCGACATCCGTTCGCGCGAGGCCGAACTCCTCGCCCACCTCGGCATTTAGGGGATATTTCATGAGAAAGAGTGTCGCGGTCGGTGCCGCGCTCTGTGTCGCCCTGTCCGGCTGCGGCGCCGGTGGTCCCCGCTCCGGCGGCGACTCGAAGCTCACCGGCGACAAGCTCGTGCTCGGCGTCCTCAACGACCAGTCCGGCGTGTACGCGCAGCTGTCGGGCAAGAACTCCGTCGAGGCCGTGAAGATGGCGATCGAGGACTTCAAGGCCAAGTACGGCGACAAGGCCGTCACGAAGAACATCACCGTGGAGACCGCCGACCACCAGAACAAGCCCGACGTGGCGAACACCCGCGCCGCGGAGATGTACGACCGGCTCGGCGTCGACGCGATCCTCGACGTGCCCACGTCCTCGGCCGCGCTGAAGGTCGCCGACGTCGCGAAGGCGAGCAGGAAGCTCTACTTCAACATCTCCGGCGCCACCACCGACCTGACCGGCAAGTCCTGCAACAGGTACACGTTCCACTACGCCTACGACACCGCGATGCTGGCCAACGGCACCGGCACCGCCACCACGCAGGCGGGCGCCAAGAACTGGTACATCGTCTACCCCGACTATGCGTTCGGCCAGGACATGGAGAAGTCCTTCAAGGCCGCCATCGCCAAGGGCGGCGGCAGCGTCGTGGCCAGCGACCCGACCCCGTTCCCCAACGACAACTTCTCCACGTTCCTGCTCAAGGCGCCGACGCTGAGCCCGAAGCCCGACGTGCTCGGCACCATGCAGGCCGGCGCCGACCTGGTGAACCTGGTCAAGCAGTACAACGAGTTCAAGCTGCGGGACAAGGGCGTCGGGCTCGCCGTCGGCCTGATGTTCCTCACCGACATCCACTCCCTGACCCCGGACGCCCTGGCCGGCACCACGTTCACCGACGCGTGGTACTGGAGCTTCGACGAGCGGAACCGGGCCTGGGCCGACCGGTTCTCCGCCCGCGCCGGCGGGCAGCGGCCCACCTTCGCGCACGCCGCGAACTACTCCGCCGCCACCCAGTACCTGGAGGCCGTGCAGGCCGCCGGTACCGACGACGCAGACGCGGTCGTCAAGCAGCTGGAAGGCCGGAAGGTCGACGACTTCTTCCTGCGCAACGGCGAGTTCCGGGCCGCCGACCACCGGGTCGTGCACGACGCCTACCTCGCCAAGGTCAAGCCCGGCAGCGAGGTCAAGGAGCCCTGGGACTACGAGCAGATCGTGAAGACCATCCCCGCCCAGGAGGCGTTCCGCGCCCCGTCGGCCGACTGCAAGCTGTAGCCCGATGGGTTTCCTCACCCAGACGTTCAACGGCCTGGTCGGGGGCAGCTTCTACGCGCTGCTCGCCCTCGGCCTGGCCGTCATCTTCGGCATGCTGCGGGTGGTCAACTTCGCCCACGGCGCGTTCTACATGCTCGGCGCGTTCGGCGCCTACGTGCTGCTCGCCGAGGCCGGCGTCTCCTTCTGGTGGGCGCTGGCCGCGGTACCGGTCGTGCTCGGCCTGCTCGGCGTGCTGCTGGAGCGCACGCTGATCCGCCGGCTGTCCACCCTGGACCCGCTGTACAACTTCCTGCTCACCTTCGGGCTGACGCTGATGCTGCAGGACGTGGTGAAGTCGCGGTACGGCTCGCAGTCCAACCCCTACGCGGCGCCGGCGGGGCTGCGCGGCACCGTCGACTTCGGGCTCTTCGACTTCCCCGCCTACCGGGTGTTCGTCTTCGGCGTCGCGGTGCTGCTGTGCGCCGCGGTGTGGTGGCTGCTGACCCGCACCCGGGTCGGCACCGTCGTGCGGGCCGCCACCGAACGCCCCGAGCTCACCCGGGCCCTCGGCATCGACGTCGGGCGGTGGATCGCGCCCGTGTTCGGCTTCGGGGTGGCCCTGGCGGCCCTCGCCGGGGTGCTCGCCGCGCCGATGCGGGCGGTGAACCCGCTCATGGGCGCCGACCTCATCATCGGGGTCTTCGCCGTCGTCGTCATCGGCGGGCTCGGCTCGGTGTTCGGCTCGGTCACCGCCGGCTTCACGATCGGGCTGCTGCAGGCCTGGAGCGAGGCGTACGGCCCGGCGCTGCTCGCGCAGACCCTGATCTTCCTGGTGATGGCCCTCGTCCTGCTGCTGCGGCCGGCCGGGCTCTTCGGGCGGGAGGAACTGCCGACGTGACCACCCTCATCCTGCAACGGGCCCGCACCCCGCGGTGGGCCGGCTGGGCCCTGGTGACGGCCGGCGCGCTGGTGGCGCTCTGGCTGCCCAACGGGCTCTACCCGGCGGTCGCCGTGGACATGCTGTGCTGGGCGCTGTTCGCCGTCGCCATCGACCTGCTGCTCGGGTACGGCGGGCTGCTGTCCTTCGGGCACGCCGCCTTCTGGGGCACCTCGGCGTACACCGCCGGGCTGGCCGCGGCGCACCTCGGCGTGCCCTTCCCGGTCGCGGTGCTCGGCGGCGCGCTCGCCGCGGCGGCCCTGGCGGTGCCGATCGGCTACCTCGCGGTGAAGCGCTCCGGGATCTACTTCGCGATGGTGACCCTCGCGTTCGCGCAGCTGGTGTACTTCGTGGCCAACGAGTGGTCCTCGGTGACCGGCGGCGAGAACGGCCTGCAGAGCGTGCCGCGGGAGCTGTTCGGGCTGGACCTGTCCGACCCGTACTACTTCTACTACGCCGCGCTGCCCGTCGCGGCGCTCGGGATGCTGCTGGCGTGGCGGGTCGTGCACTCACCGTTCGGCCGGGTGCTGGTCGCGATCCGGGACAACCCCGCGCGGGCCCGCGCGCTCGGGTACCCGGCACATCGGTACAAACTCCTCGCCTTCGTGCTGTCGGCGTTCGTCGCCGGCCTGGGCGGTGGGCTGTTCGCGGTCGCGCACGGCTTCGTGTCCCTGGACGTCGTGCACTGGACGACGTCGGGCAAGGGCGTGGTGCTCGTCGTGCTCGGCGGCATCGGCACGCTGTGGGGCGGGGTCGTCGGCGCGGCGCTCGTGGTCAACCTGGAGGACCAGCTGTCGCAGGCCGGCTTCACCCTGATCGGCCTGGTCACCGGCGGCATCTTCGTGCTCGTCGTGCTGCTCTTCCGGCGCGGCCTGTGGGGATCGGCGGTGTGGCTGCTGCGGCGCTATTCCCGGCTGTGACCGTACGCACAAAATGATACGAGACGGTTCCGTATCGCATCGCCGGGCCATAGCTTGGTCGAGGATACGGAACTGTTCCGTATCGTAAGGCGTTCGCTCACTGGGGGCACGGAACATGGACGCAGCAACACAAGCTCCAGCCAACACCGGACATCCACGACGCTGGGCCATCCTCAGCGTGCTCGTCATCAGCCTGCTCATCGTCGTGCTGGACAACACCGTCCTCAACGTGGCGATGCGCACGATCGCCGACCCCGTGCACGGCCTGGGCGCGACCCAGAGCGAGCTCGAGTGGTCGATCAACTCCTACACCCTGGTCTTCGCCGGTCTGCTCTTCACCGCCGGCATCCTCGCCGACCGCCTCGGCCGGCGGATCACCCTCACCGTCGGGCTCGCGCTCTTCGGCATCGCGTCGCTCGTGTCCGCCTACGCCGACACGCCCGACCAGCTGATCTGGGCCCGTGCCCTGATGGGCCTCGGCGCCGCGGCGGTCATGCCGTCCACGCTGTCGATCATCGCCAACGTCTTCGATCCGCAGGAGCGGCCCAAGGCGATCGGTGTCTGGGCCGGCGCCGTCGGCCTCGGCGTCGCGATCGGCCCGATCGTCGGCGGCGTGCTGCTGGAGCACTTCTGGTGGGGCTCGGTCTTCCTGATCAACGTCCCGATCGTCGTGGCCGGCGTGATCCTGGTCAACGCGCTCATCCCCGAGTCCCGGGACCCGCGGCCCGGCCGCATCGACGTCGTCGGCGTGGTCCTGTCCATCGTCGGGCTGACCCTGCTCACGTACGGCGTCATCGAGGGCGGCGAGGCCGGCTTCGGCGAGCCCGAGTCGTGGGGCGCACTGCTCGCCTCGGTCGTCGTCCTCGCCGCGTTCGTGCTGTACGAGCGGCGCGTGGAGTTCCCCTCGCTGGACGTGCGGCTCTTCGCCAACCGTCAGTTCTCGGCCTCCACCGCGATGATCGGCCTGGTCTTCTTCGCCGCGATGGGCGCCATGTTCGCCAGCGCCTTCTACCTGCAGCTGGTGCGCGGCTACGGCCCGCTCGCCTCCGGCGCGCTGTTCGTGCCCTTCGCGCTCGGCCAGCTGGTCTTCGCCCCGCGCAGCGCCGCGATGGTCAAGCGCTACGGCCCGAAGGCGGTCAGCACCGCCGGCCTGCTCCTGGTCGCGGCCGGCCTGGCCGGCTGGATCTTCATCGGCGAGAGCACCCCGATCTGGGTCGTCGGCGCGCTGTTCTTCATCATGGGCGTCGGCATGGCCAACGTGATGCCGCCCGCGACCGAGGCCATCATGGCCGCGCTGCCCCGTGAGAAGGCCGGCGTCGGCTCGGCCGTCAGCAACACCATCAGGCAGGTCGGCGGCGCCCTCGGCGTGGCCGCGCTCGGCGCCGTCATCAGCTCCTACTACCGCAGCGGCGTGGAGTCCTCCACGACCGGCCTGCCGGCCGCCGTCAAGCACGTGGCCGACGAGTCGATCTCCGGTGCGTACGGCGTCGCGGCGCAGGCCGGGCCCGCCGGGCCGGCGCTGATCCAGCACGCCAACGACGCCTTCATCACGGCGATGCACTACTCGGCGATCGGCTCCGCGGTCTTCGCGGTCCTCGGTGCCGCCGTCGCCTTCGTCTGGCTGCCCGGCAAGCGCCCGGCGACCGCTCCCGCGCCCAGCACCGCGGAGAGCCTCGCCGAGGAGCAGGGCGTTGAGCTGGTCGACGTGTGATGAACAGCGAACTCGCCGGTAGCTTCCATGTGAAAACTCGGCAACAATGGAAACCATGACGACGGCGAGCGTGGATGCGACGGCCGACCAGGACCGCAAGGGTCCCGGCCGGCCCCGCAGCGCCCGCGCGGACGAGGCCATCATCGAAGCGGTCATGGCCCTGCTCAGCGGCGGCCAGAGCGCCGACGCGATCTCGATCGAGGCGGTCGCGGCCAGGGCGGGCGTGGGCAAGGCGACGATCTACCGCCGCTGGCCCAACAAGGAGGCGCTGCTCATCGACGCCGTCACCGCGATGAAGGGCCCGTCGCCGGAGCTCGCCGGCGAGTCCGTCCGCGGCGACCTGGTCACCCTCATCGCCGGGATGCGCACCAAGCGCATGGACCACTACGGCAAGGTGACCGCGTGCCTGCTGCCGCAACTGGCCAAGGGCGAGGAGATGCACCGCGTCTACCAGGGCGTGGTCGAGCCGCGCCGGGAGGTCATGCGCGGGGTGCTGCGGCGGGGGATCGCCAGCGGCGAGCTGCGCGCCGACCTCGACGTGGAGCTGACCCTGCTCATGCTGTCGGGGCCGACGCTCGCGCAGAACATCCTGCGGTGGAACCCGAACGTGCCCGACGAGCAGTTCGCCGAGCGCCTCGTCGACGCCGTCCTGCGCGGCGCCCACGCCTGACCCTCCATGATCCTGAATGGTTCCGGTAGCCCCGGCCACCAAAACCATTCGGGATCATGAACGGCACTGGTCAGGCGCGCAGGCGGTGCAGGCGCAGCGCCAGCTGCACCTCCAGCGCACGCTCCGGTTTCTGCCAGTCGGCGCCGAGCAGCTGGCCGATGCGTTCCAGGCGTTGCGTCACCGTGTTCACGTGGACGTGCAGCAGTTCGGCGGCGCGGGCCAGGCTGCCGCCGACGCCGAAGTACGCCTCCAGGGTCTTCACCAGGGCGGTGCCGCGGCGCACGTCGTAGTCGACGACGGGGCCGATGGTCGAGGACAGGAACTGCTCGACGTCGCGGTCCCGGCCGTCGGGGGCGGAGCCCAGCAGCAGGCCGACGAAGCCCAGCTCGGCGGTGCTGGCGCCGGCGCCGCCGCGGCCGAGGGCGGCCAGGGCGATGACGCAGCGGTCGGCGTCGCGGTACGCGGCGGCGATGCCCGCCGGGCCGGTCGCGGGGCCGCCCGCGCCGGCGGTGACCGGGCGGCCGAGGAGCTTGCCCAGGTCGCGGGCGACGGTGCGGGCCATCGGGCCGGCCGCCTCACCGGGCAGCAGGAGCACCACGTGACCGTCGCGCGCCGCGGCCAGGCCGCCGCGGGTCTGGGCGTAGGTCTGCGCCCAGGACACGGCGCGCTGGCGGGCCGAGCCGCCGGTGACGGCGTCCTCGCCGACGGCGACGACGACGTTCGGGGCGTCCAGGTCGACGCCGAGGCGTTTGGCGCGGGTGCGCAGCGCGTCGGCGTCGCGGACCGGGCGGGTGATGACGTCGTCGAGCAGCTCGCCGCGGACCCGGCCCTCGGCCTCGGCGACGGTACGGCGGAAGAGCTGCAGCAGGGCGGTGACGACCGCGGCCCGCTCCAGGATGCGCTGGTCGGCGTTGACGAGGGGATGGTCGGGGCGCAGCACGAGCGCGCCCAGGTTCTCGGCGCCGGCGACGACCGCGGCGACCCACAGGGCGCCCCGGCGCACGCTGCGGCCCTCCGTGCGCGACGCGGCGAGGGCCTCGGCGATGGCGCTGGCGTCGGGCGGCTCCAGGGCGCCGACGCTGGCCTGGCGGCGGCCGTCGGCGTCCAGCACGAGCAGCGCGCCGCCGAGGACCTCGGTGACGACCTCGGCGATGTCCTCCACCCCGGCGCCGCGCAGCACGAGGGCGGTCATGCGGTCGTGGGCGGCCGCGGCGCGCTCGACGGAGTCGCTGTGGGCACGGACCATGCCGTTGGCCGCCGACAGCTCCTCCAGGGCCGCCTGGGTCTCGCCGAGCAGCCGGGCGGTGTCGATCGCGACGGCGGCGTTCGCGGCGAGGGACACCAGCAGCGACACCTCCTCGCGGGCGAACGGGCGGGCCGAGCGGTTCGCGGCGTACAGCACGCCGATGATGCGGGCGCCGAGGCGCAGCGGCACGCCGAGGATCGCCACGAGGCCCTCCTCGCTGACGCCGGCGTCGATGTCGCCGGTGTGCCGGAAGCGGGCGTCCTCGGGGTAGTTGGCCGTCACGTACGGGCTGCCGGTCTGCGCGACGAGCCCGCCGAGCCCGGCGCCCATGGGCAGCCGCAGCGCCTGGAACCGGGCGGAGATCGAGCCGTCGGTGACCCGCATGTACGTGTCGCCGCGCTCCTCGTCGTTGAGGGTCATGTACGCCACGTCGGCGCCGAGCAGCGTCCGGGCCCGGTGCACGATCGCGGCCAGGACGGCGTCGACGTCGCGCAGGCCGGCGAGGTCGCTGGCGGTGTCGAACAGTCCCGACAGCTCCTCCTCACGGCGCCGGCGGCGCTCCAGCAGCGCCCGTACCCGCAGCGCGACGACCTTGGCCTGCTCCAGCTCGGCGATGCGGTCCGGCGGCAGGCCGGCGTTGCGGGCGGCGACGAGCGGGCCCTCGAACTCGACCGCGGCGGCCTCCCGCGCGAGCAGCTCCAGGTACTCCAGCATCGTCACACCACCATTGTGCTAGTGGGCGGTCCAGCCGCCGTCGATGGCGAGCGACGCGCCGGTGATGAACCCCGCGGCGTCGGTGCACAGGTAGGCGACGAGCTCGGCGACCTCGGCGGGCTCGATCAGCCGCTTGATCGCCGCGCTGGTGAGCATGATCTTCTCCACGACCTCGGTCTCGTCGATGCCGTGGGTGGCCGCCTGCGCCGCGATCTGCCCCTCCACCAGCGGCGTGCGCACGTACGACGGGTTGATGCAGTTGCTGGTGACCCCGTGCGGCGCGCCCTCCAGGGCGACGGTCTTGGACAGCCCCTCCAGGGCGTGCTTGGCCGTCACGTACGCCGCCTTGAACGGCGAGGCCCGCAGGCCGTGCACGGAGGAGATGTTGACGACGCGTCCCCAGCCGCGCGCGTACATGTGCGGCAGGATCCGGCGGGTGAGGCGGAACGGCGCCTCCACCATGACCGCCTGGATGTAGGCGAACCGCTCCGGCGGGAAGTCCTGCAGCGGCGCCACGTGCTGCAGGCCGGCGTTGTTGACCAGCACGTCGGCCGCCCAGTGCCCGGCCAGCCGCTCCTCGGCCTCGTCGGGCTCGGAGAGGTCGGCGACCACCGGGACCGCACCGATCTCGTCGGCCAGGAGCTTCAGCGGCTCGGCGTCGCGGTCGACGGCCACGACCCGGGCACCGGCGGCGGCGAGGCGCACGGCGACGCCCCGGCCGATGCCGCTGCCGGCGCCCGTCACCAGCGCGGTCCGGCCGCGCAGGTCCAGGGCGACCACCTGATGCGGGGCAACGGGATGTGGCGTCGTCATGGCGGGAAACGTACGAGCCTTCGCCCGCGCGTCCCATGGGGTCCGCCCACATACCTTCGGGGCACTCGATGTGTGTGTCGCGTTCCTGGTACGGGTGGCGCGTCGGCTAGTGTGTCGAACACACGTTTGAGGGGGTTTCGGTGCGCGTGCTGGGGGTCGACCCGGGGCTGACCCGCTGCGGCGTCGGCGTGGTCGAGGGCGTGCCCGGCCGCCCCTGCCGGCTCGTGCACTACGAGGTGGTCACCAGCGACCCGGAGACGGACCTGGCGCACCGGCTGCTCAACCTCGACCAGCGGCTCACCGCGCTCGTCGCCGAGCACCGCCCGGAGTCCGTCGCGGTGGAGCGGGTGTTCAGCCAGCACAACGTCCGCACCGTCATGGGCACCGCGCAGGCGGGCGCGGTGGCGATCCTGGTCGCGGCGCGGGCCGGCCTGCCCGTGCAGACCTACACGCCGAGCGAGGTCAAGGCCGCGGTCAGCGGCAACGGCTCCGCGGACAAGGCACAGGTCACCGCGATGGTGACCCGGCTGCTGCGGCTGCAGGTCGCGCCCCGGCCCGCCGATGCCGCCGACGCCCTCGCTCTGGCAATCTGTCATGTCTGGAGGGGCGGCACCCGGGACCGCATCCAGGCGGCGCTGAGGAGAGCACGATGATCGCGAGTGTGCGGGGGCGGGTCGCCGCCGTGTCGCCGGACGGGGCCGTGATCGAGGTGGGCGGGGTCGGCCTCGCCGTGCAGTGCTCCCCGCAGACCGTCGCCGACCTGCGGGTCGGCCAGGAGGCGCGGCTGGCCACGTCGCTGGTCGTGCGGGAGGACTCGCTGACCCTGTACGGGTTCGCCGACGACGACGCCAAGCAGTTGTTCGAGCTGCTGCAGACCGCGACCGGCGTCGGGCCGCGGCTGGCCCAGGCGGTCCTCGCGGTGCACAGCCCCGAGGTGGTGCGCCGGGCCATCGCCGGCAACGACACGTCCACGCTGACCCGGGTGCCGGGCATCGGCAAGAAGGGCGCCGAGCGGCTCGTGCTGGAGCTGCGCGACAAGGTCGGCGCGCTGCCCGGCGACGGCGCGGCGCTCGTCGGGGTCGGCGCCGGCGCCGTGTGGGCCGAGCAGGTCCGCCAGGCGCTCACCGGCCTCGGCTGGACCGCCGGGCAGGCCGACCAGGCCGTCGCCGCGGTCGCCGAGCAGCTCGACGGCGGCACCGTCCCGCCGGTGCCGGTGCTGCTGAAGCAGGCCATCCGCATGCTGGGCACGATCCGGTGACCGACCCCCTCGTCAGTGCGTACGCGGCGGAGGAGGAGCGCGCCGCCGAGCAGAGCGTGCGCCCGAAGCGGCTCGCCGAGCTCATCGGCCAGCACCGGGTCCGCGAGCAGCTGGACCTGCTGCTGCAGAGCGCGCTGCGCCGGGGCAGCCCGCCGGACCACATCCTGCTGTCCGGCCCGCCTGGGCTGGGCAAGACGACCCTCGCGATGATCGTGGCCGCGGAGCTGTCCGCCGGCTTGCGGATGACCAGCGGCCCGGCGATCGAGCGCGCCGGCGACCTGGCCGCGGTGCTGACCAGCCTGTCCGCGGGCGACGTGCTGTTCATCGACGAGATCCACCGCATCGCGAAGCCCGCCGAGGAGCTGCTGTACAGCGCCATGGAGGACTTCCGCGTCGACGTCGTGGTCGGCAAGGGGCCCGGCGCGACCGCGATCCCGCTCGACGTCGAGCCGTTCACGCTGGTCGGCGCGACGACCCGCAGCGGTCTGCTCACCGGCCCGATGCGGGACCGCTTCGGCTTCGTCGGCCAGCTGGAGTTCTACGACCCGGACGAGCTGGAGCTGATCATCGCCCGCTCGGCGCGGATCCTCGACGTGCCGATCACCGACGAGGGATCCGTGGAGATCGGCCGGCGCTCCCGCGGCACGCCACGCATCGCCAACCGGCTGCTGCGCCGGGTCCGTGACTACGCGGAGGTGCGCGGCACCGGCGTGGTCGACCTGGCCGCCGCGAAGGCCGCCCTCGCCGTGTACGACGTCGACGAGCTCGGCCTGGACCGGCTGGACCGGGCGGTGCTGCGCGCACTGATCCGCCAGGGCGGGGGACCGGTGGGGCTGTCCACGCTCGCGGTGGCCGTGGGCGAGCAGCCCGACACCGTGGAAGAGGTCTGTGAACCTTTCCTGCTGCGCACCGGACTGCTCGCTCGTACTCCGCGTGGGCGAGTCGCGACGCCGAGTGCATGGCGTCATCTCGGGCTGCCGGTTCCCGCTGGTACCGTCGGTGGCGGAAGCCACGCATCGGGAACGTCGCCGCAAATGCCCGATCTTTTCAGCTTGGAGCCGTAGCGTCCCTAGCTGTCGTGATCGGACCGTGATAGATGCCGGTCTGCGTGTCTTCCGACACACCGACTAGACTCGCCGCGGTCCGCCGCGCGGACTTCATACTTCGCTCGGTGCGCCCAGGCCCCTGGGTCCCGAGCCGACCGGAAGGCCATGATCGTGCTGTACGCCGAGGCACAGGGTTCAGGTGGCAGTGGGTACACCTCCCTGTTGTTCATCGTGGGGATCTTCGCCCTCATCTACTTCATGATGATCCGCCCGCAACAGCGCCGCCGCCGGGAAGTGCAGAACATGCAGTCCACCATGGGGGTCGGCGACGAGATCATCACCGTCGGCGGCCTGTACGGCACCATCCGCAGCCTGGACGACGAGAGCGTCCTGCTGGAGATCGCGCCCGGCGTCACCGCCAGATACGCCAAGGCCGCGATCGGCAAGGTGAACCAGAAGGCCGTCAGCGACGACGCCGTCGAGGACGAGTCCGCCGGCGACCCGGCAGAGGACGAGACGCCCGCGCCGGGCAACACCCCGAAGTCCCTCGACTGACCGCCGATCCGCCGCACCACCACGAACAAGCACGCCGCGCACCCCGCCGGCGTTAGTGCAGGGAGACCCGACAGCCGTGGCACAACCTCAGGCACCGATGCACCCGGGCCGTCAGCTCGGTGTGCTCGGCACCATCTTCGTTCTGCTCGCCATCTGGGTGTGGTTCGGCGGTGACGGCGGCTGGCGCAACCGGCTTGAGCCGAACCTCGGCCTCGACCTCATCGGCGGGACCACGGTCACGCTGCAGGCGAAGACCGACAACGGCAAGCCGCCCACGAAACAGCAGATGGAGACGGCCAAGGACATCATCGACAGCCGGGTCAACGGCCTGGGTGTCTCCGAGGCCGAGGTCCTCATCGAGGGCGACTCCAACATCAACGTCTCCCTGCCGGGCAAGAGCGACGACCGCCTGAAGCAGATCGGCCAGACCGCCGAGCTGCGCTTCCGTATGGTGCGCGGGCAGACCCAGGACATCGCCGACACCGACCCGTCCGCGTCCGCCTCGGCGTCCGCGTCGGAGTCGGCGCCGGCGTCCGGGTCCGCCCCGGCAGCGCCTGCGTCGGCGTCCACCAGCGCGCAGCCCTCCACCTCGGCGTCCGCGCCCGCGTCCTCGGCCCCGGCGTCCGCCGCGCCGTCCGGGTCGGCGCCGGCCTCCTCCGCGCCGCCCGTGGCGGCCGACGTCGCGCAGCAGCGCGCCGACGTGCAGAAGAAGCTCGGCGACGCCGTCTGGGCCGCCGCCATGCAGGAGACCGGGCCGGTCGACCTGTCCGCGGACCCGTCGAAGGCCGCGCTCTACGCGCCGTTCAAGTCGCTGACCCCCGAGGAGGTCGCGGTCCTGCCGCCGGCGATGCAGTTCAACATCCCGTACGTGACCTGCGCCAAGCTCGACAAGCGCCCGGTCGGCTCGATCCGGGACGAGAAGCAGCCCGCGGTCGCCTGCGAGCCCGGGATCAAGTACAGCCTCGACGTCGCCAAGGTGCTCGGCACGGACGTGTCCAAGGCCGACTCGTCGATCGACTCGACCAACGGCAAGTGGATCGTCACCATCTCGTTCAAGGGCGGCGGCCAGGACCGGTGGACGGACCTGACCCGCGAGGCGTACAACAACGGCACCGACAGCAAGCAGGTCGCCGTCGTGCTCGACAACGAGGTCGTCTCCGCGCCGGTCATCGAGAGCGTCATCCCCGGCGACGCGCGCATCACCGGCCAGTTCACCAAGCGCGACACCGAGCTGCTGGCCAACCAACTGCAGTACGGCGCGCTGCCGCTGTCCTTCGTGCCGCAGGACGCGCAGAGCATCTCCGCCACGCTCGGCAGCTCGCACCTGGAGGCGGGCGTGCTCGCCGCCGGCATCGGCCTGCTGCTGGTGGTGCTCTACTCGTTCTTCTACTACCGGCTGCTTGGACTGGTCATCACGCTGAGCCTGGTGCTGTCCGGCGTGATGGTCTACATGGCCCTGATCGTCCTCGGCCGCACCATGGGCTTCACGCTGACGCTCGCCGGGTTCGCCGGCTTCGTCGTGTCGCTCGGTGTCGCCGCCGACTCGTTCGTCATCTACTTCGAACGGCTCAAGGACGAGATCCGGGAGGGCCGCAGCCCGCGCAGCGCCGTCCCGCGCGCCTGGGTCCGCGCCCGCCGCACGATCATCTCGGCCAACGCGATCACCCTGCTCGCCGCCGCGGTGCTGTACTTCTTCTCCATCGGCTCGGTCAAGGGCTTCGCGTTCGCCCTGGGCGTCGCGACCATCATCGACCTCGTCGTCGTGTTCCTGTTCCGCCATCCGATCATGACGTTGTTCGCGCGCAGCAAGGCATTCTTGTCACCGAGGGTGTCCGGCCTCGGCCGGATCGTCGAGCAGCGTCCCGGCGCCGGTGTGGCGTCCTCCGCCCCCCGTCGTAACCGCCCGAAGGAGGTCTGACGATGAGTGGCAAAGGTGGCATCGCAGCCCGGCTCTACCGTGGTGAAGCCAACGTCAACGTCGTCGGTCGCCGGCGGCTCTGGTTCACCGTCGCCGGGATCGCCCTGCTGATCGCGATCGGCAGCATGATCTTCCGGGGCTTCACGCTCGGCATCGAGTTCGAGGGCGGCAACCAGTACAGCGTCCCGGTGAGCGTCGGCTCGCTCGACGACGTCGAGCAGGCGTTCGGCGACGCCGGTGTCGAGGTCAAGACGGGCCAGACGATCGGTGACACGCAGTACGTCATCAAGACCGAGCTGATCACCGACTCGGCCCGGCAGACCGAGATCAAGGAGAAGGTGGCCGACACCTTCAACATCGACCCGACCCAGATCAGCGACAGCGCCGTCAGCACCTCCTGGGGCGGCCAGGTCACCGACAAGGCCCTGCTGAGCCTGGTGATCTTCCTGGCGCTGGTCACGGCGTACCTGGTGTTCCGGTTCGAGTGGCGGATGGCCGCGGCGGCGATCAGCTCGCTGCTGCTGGACCTGGTGCTGACCGCCGGCGTCTACTCGCTGGTCGGGTTCGAGGTCACGCCCTCCACGGTCATCGGCTTCCTGACGATCCTCGGTTTCGCCCTGTACGACGTCGTCGTCGTGTTCGACAAGGTGCAGGAGAACACCCGGGGCATCACCGGCAACAACAACAGCACCTACAGCGAGGCCGCCAACCTGGCGGTCAACCAGACCCTGATGCGCTCCATCAACACCGGTCTGGTCGCGCTGCTGCCCGTCGGCGGCCTGCTCTTCATCGGTGCCGGCCTCCTCGGCGCGGGCACCCTGAAGGACCTCGGCCTGGTGCTGTTCATCGGTATGGGCGTCGCGGTGTACTCCTCGATCTTCTTCGCCACGCCGGTGCTCGCCGAGCTCAAGGTCCGCGAGCCGCGGCTGCAGGCGCACGAGGCCCGGGTGGCGAACCGCCGCGCGAACCTGGCGAAGCAGGCCACCCAGGCACCGCCCGTCGACAGCGACGGCGTGCCGATCGGCAGCGCCGCCGGCAAGTCCGCGGAGCGCTCCGAGCTCGCCGGTGCCGCACCCCGCCCGGGTGCGCGCCCCGGCAGCCGTCCCGGGCAGGCGAAGCGCCCCCGGGCCGGTGGCAGGCCCGGCTCCGGCCGGCGCTGAGCCTTTCACCCACGTTCACCCCGGTACGGGCGTCGCTGTCACAGCGGCGCCCGTGCCGCCGTTTCCAGGAGGTACCTGCGGTGGAGATCTCGAAGCTGGTCGCGAGCAAGGTCGTCGACGTGCCGGACTTCCCCAAGCCCGGCATCCTGTTCAAGGACCTGATGCCGCTGTTCGCCGACGGCCCGGCCTTCGCCGCCGTCATCGACGCGATCATCGCCGAGCACGGCGCGGACAGCTTCGACGTGGTCGCCGGGATCGAGGCCCGCGGCTTCGTGATCGCCGCCGCCATCGCGTACGCCACCGGCAAGGGCGTCGTGCCGGTCCGCAAGGCCGGCAAGCTGCCCCGCCCCACCGTGTCGGCGAGCTACGCCCTCGAGTACGGCGAGGCGGTCCTCGAGGTGCACGAGGACGCGTTCATCGCGGGGGAGCGGGTCCTGGTCGTCGACGACGTGCTCGCGACCGGGGGTACCGCCGCGGCCACCCTCGGACTCGTCGAACGCGCCGGCGGCCGGGTCAGCGGTTTCAGCGTGCTGCTGGAGCTCGCGTTCCTCGGCGGGCGGGAGCGGGTGGCGCCAAGTCCGGTTCATGCCCTGCTGACCGTCTCCTGACCCCGGTTCCGACCGCTTGGAGCCTGGGAATGTCGGTGGGGGCGGGTACGCTTGCGGTTCATACGTTGACGGCGATGAGGAGTGGCCGGTGACCGGCGACATCGCATCCCCGAAGGGGGGTACGGTCAAGCGGATGGGCGCTGCGTCGACACCGGAGGCGGTCCACGTGCCAGACGATCAGCAACAGGCACCGCAGGGCAACGAGCCCGAGACGGCCGAGGCCGGTGGTGTGGTGCTGCAGTTCCCGACCCCCGACGGCGCCGTGGTGCACAACCGGCGCTCGACCGACCCGGGCTACACCGGCCCCCGCGGTCCCGTCCCCGACGCCCCCGCCACCCCGGCGCGCCGCACCGTGGACGACATCGGTGAGGACACCGAGGACCTGACCGAGGCGGCCGGCTCGATGGCCGGCACCGCACTGGGGCTCGTCGGCGCCACGCCGACCGGCCGCCGGGTCCGGGCGCGCCTGGCCCGGTTCAACGCGCCGTGGCAGAGCCCGTCGGTGAGCGAGGTCCTCGAGCCGCTGATCGCGCAGCACAAGGCCAGCCACCCGAAGGCCGACGTGCGGCTGCTGCAGCGGGCGTATGACATGGCCGAGCACTTCCACAAGGGGCAGTACCGCAAGTCCGGCGACCCCTACATCACCCACCCGCTCGCCGTCGCCACGATCCTGGCCGACCTGGGCATGGACACCACGACCCTGGTCGCGGCGCTGCTGCACGACACGATCGAGGACACCGACTACACCATCGAGCGGATCCAGCACGACTTCGGCGGCGAGGTCACGCTGCTCGTCGACGGCGTCACCAAGCTGGACAAGGTCAAGCTCGGCGACGCGGCGAAGGCCGAGACGATCCGCAAGATGGTCGTCGCCATGGCCAAGGACCCGCGGGTCCTCGTCATCAAGCTCGCCGACCGGCTGCACAACATGCGCACCCTGACCTTCCTGCCCCGCCCCAAGCAGGAGCAGAAGGCCAAGGAGACCCTGGAGATCCTGGCGCCGCTCGCGCACCGCCTCGGCATGAACACGATCAAGTGGGAGCTGGAGGACCTGGCGTTCCGCACGCTGTTCCCGAAGCGGTTCGACGAGATCAGCCGGCTCATCGCCGAGCACACCCCGCAGCGCGACTCGCTGCTGCGTACCGTGACCCAGAAGGTCGCCACCGACCTCAAGGCCGCGAAGATCAAGTCCGAGGTGACCGGCCGGCCGAAGCACCTCTACTCCGTCTACCAGAAGATGATCGTCCGGGGCCGCGACTTCGGCGACATCTACGACCTGGTCGGCGTGCGCATCCTGGTCGACACGGTGCGCGACTGCTACGCGGCACTCGGCGTCATCCACGCGAACTGGCAGCCCGTCCCGGGCCGGTTCAAGGACTACATCGCGATGCCGAAGTTCAACATGTACCAGTCGCTGCACACCACCGTGATCGGCCCCACCGGCAAGCCCGTGGAGCTGCAGATCCGCAGCTACGCGATGCACCGCACCGCCGAGTACGGCATCGCCGCGCACTGGCGTTACAAGGAGAGCAAGAACGCCACGATCGCCGGCCCGCCCGCGCACATCGACGAGATGACGTGGCTGCGGCAGCTGCTGGACTGGCAGCGGGAGGCGAGCGACCCGTCGGAGTTCCTCGACGCGCTGCGCTTCGACCTGTCCAGCCAGGAGGTGTACGTCTTCACGCCCAAGGGCGACGTGATCGCGCTGACCACCGGCTCGACCCCGGTCGACTTCGCCTACGCCGTGCACACCGAGGTCGGCCACAAGTGCATCGGCGCCCGGGTCAACGGCAAGCTCGTCCCCCTCGAGAGCACGCTGTCCAACGGCGACGTCATCGAGATCTTCACCTCCAAGTCCGAGACCGCCGGCCCTACCCAGGACTGGCTCGGCTTCGTCAAGAGCCCGCGGGCCCGCACCAAGATCCGGCAGTACTTCAACAAGGAGCGCCGCGAGGAGGCGATCGAGGCCGGCAAGGAGGCGATCGTCAAGGCCATGCGCAAGCAGGGCCTGCCGCTGCAGCGCCTGCTGACCTCCGAGTCGCTCATGACGATCGCCCGCGAGCTGCACCTCGCCGACGTCGCGGCCCTCTACGCCGCCGTCGGCGACGGCCAGGCATCCGCCCAGTCGATCGTCCAGCGCCTCGTCGCGGGCTACGGCGGCGAGGAGGGCGCGGTCGAGGACATCGCCGAGACCGCCATCCCCACCCGCCCGTCACGCACCCGCACCGCCGCCTCCGACCCCGGCGTCGAGGTCCTCGGCGCCGACGACGTCTGGATCAAGCTCGCCCGCTGCTGCACCCCGGTCCCCGGCGACGCCGTCTTCGGCTTCGTCACCCGCTCCGGCGGCGTCAGCGTCCACCGCGACGACTGCGCCAACGCCGCCGACCTCAAGGAGCAGCCGGAGCGGGTCCTGGAGGTCAACTGGAAGCCCACCAGCGCCTCCACGTTCCTCGTCGCCATCCAGGTCGAGGCCCTCGACCGCCACAAGCTCCTCGCCGACGTCACCCGCGTCCTGTCCGAGGAGAAGGTCAACATCCTCTCCGCCACGGTCACCACGACCCGCGACAGGGTGGCGATCAGCAGGTTCAGCTTCGAGATGGCCGACCCGAAGCACCTCAACCACCTCCTGGCCGCCGTCCGCCGCATCGACGGCGTCTACGACGCCTACCGGGTCACGTCCGGCGCCTGACGAGCCCCGCTCCGGCCGCCGCCGGGTGAGCGCTGACGGCTCGCCCGGCCGGCTCGCCCGGCCGGCTCGCCCGGCCGGCTCGCGGGGCTGGCGGCTCGCGGGGCTGGCGGCTCGCGGGGCTGGCGGCTCGCGGGGCTGGCGGCTCGCGGGGCTGGCGGCTCGCGGGGCTGGCGCAGCACCCGCCGTCCCGCCGGCGGGACGGCCGTGGTGATCGAAGTCGTGTCCTGGTCGCGTGGATGGCCACGGCGGGGCTTCGATCAAGCCAGCAAGATCACACGTGGGCTGGCGCAGCACCCGCCGTCACGACGGCGGGACCGCCGTGGTGATCAAAGTCGTGTCCTGGTCGCCCGGGTGACCACGGCGCGACTTTGATCAGCCCGGCAAGATCGCACGTGGGCAGGAGGCGGTGTTCGCTGCTGCGTCGGCTGGATCACCGTGGTGATCGAAGTCGCGCCCTGGTTGCCTGGATGGCCACGGCGCGGCTTCGATCAAGCCGGCAAGATCACACGTGGGTCGGCGCGGTGCCCGCTGTCCGGTCGGCTGGATGACCGTGGTGATCGAAGTCGTGTCCTGGTCGCGTGGATGGCCACGACGGGGCTTCGATCAAGCTGGCAAGATCACACGTGGGCTGGCGCAGCACCCGCCGTCACGACGGCGGGACCGCCGTGGTGATCAAAGTCGTGTCCTGGTCGCCCGGGTGACCACGGCGCGACTTTGATCAGCCCGGCAAGATCGCACGTGGGCCGGAGGCGGTGTTCGCTGCGGCGTCGGCTGGATGACCGTGGTGATCGAAGTCGTGTCCTGGTCGCGTGGATGGCCACGGCGGGGCTTCGATCAAGCCAGCAAGATCACACGTGGGTCGGCGGCGGGCGGCCGTCCCGGCGTCCGCGGGGTCGCGGCCGTTCTCAGGTGGGGTGGAGCGTTGCAAAATCGGCACGCCTCCCAGGTGCCGGAAAGCGGGAAGGGCCGCAGCTCAGAGAGCTGCGGCCCCTTCTCAAGCGAACAAAATCAGCTGGCCGGGCTCATCGTCAGCGAGTTGATCTTCACCTCGGTCTTCGGGGCGCCGTCGCCGGAGGCGGCGGCGGCCGGGTCGCCGGAGGCGGCGGGGTCCGGGACCGTGCCGGCTTCGGCGACCTTCTTGACCAGGTCGAGGCCTTCGGTGACGCGGCCGAGGACCGTGTAGTCGGCCGACAGGGACTCGATGTCCTTGTAGACGATGAAGAACTGGCTGCCGCTGCTGGCCGGGTTCTGGGTCTTGGCGATCGCGACCATGCCCTCGGTGTACGCGGGACGGCGGCCGGTCGGCAGGTTCTCCTCGGCGTAGCGGTACGTCGGGCCGCCGAGGCTGGTGCCGGACGGGTCGCCGCACTGCAGGACGTAGATGCTCTGGGTCACCAGGCGGTGGCACTTGGAGCCGTCGAAGAACTTCTTGCTCGCCAGGTACGTGAAGCTGGCCGCCGCGCACGGGGCGTGCTCGGTGTCAACGTTGATCTTGATGACGCCGACGCTGGTGTCCATGGTCATGACCTGGGACCCGGTGCGGGGCTCGCCGGACGCCGGCGGGGTGCCGACGTCCTTCACCTCCTTGGGGATCTCCGGCGCGGGCGACGCGGACGGGTCGACCAGGGGCAGCCAGGTGCAGCTGGTCGGGGTCGCGGACGCCGAGGCGGAAGCGCCCGCCTCCGCGCCGGTCTTCGTGTCGTCGCCCTTGGTCAGCACGACCACCAGCCATGCCACGCCGAGCAGGACAACCAACCCACCGGCAGTCGCGGCGATCGTCGTGTTCCTGCGCCGTCGGCTGGCTGAGCGCTCTGCGCGGTCGGCCATCTCCCGCTCCAGCCGCGCACGCGCTGCGGCGCGCTGGCGGTCCCGGTTGGAGGTCACGGTTGGTACTCCTTGCTCAGCAGGGATTGGGGTGGTGTTACGACTTGCTGGAGGCGCTGGCCGACGGGGCCGCCGAGGCAGGCGCCGACGAGGCGGGCGCCGAAGCGGGGGCAGACGGGGCCGGCGTCGGGTCCTCCTGCGGGGCGACGTCGGTGACCGTCAGCGAGCTGATCTTCGCCTCGGTCTTCGGCTTGCCGTCGTTGGCGGGCTCGGAGCCGCCGGCGCCGATCTGGGTGAGCACGTCCATGCCGCCGACGATCGTGCCGAAGACGGTGTAGTTCGGCGGCAGCTTGATGTCCTTGAAGACCAGGAAGAACTGGCTACCGTTGGTGTCGACGCCGGAGTTGGCCATCGCGACGGTGCCGGCCGGGTAGAGCACGTTGGTGTCCGCCGGTGCCGACGGATCCGCCGAGGCCGACGGGGCTGCCGAGGGGTCGGTGGCCGGGTCGGTGGCCGGCGGCGGGTTGTTCTCGTCCGGGAAGCGGTACGCGGGGCCGCCGCTGCCGGTGCCGGACGGGTCGCCGCACTGCAGCAGCGAGTCGTTGAGCATCCGGTGGCAGGTGGTGTTGTCGAAGAACTTCTTGCCCGCCAGGTACGTGAAACTCTCCACGGTGCAGGGCGCCTTGCTCGGGTCGAGCTTGGTCGTCACCGTGCCCTGGCCGAGGGCGATCGTCATCGTCTTCACGCCGTTCTTGACGACGTCGTTGGTCCGCGGCTTGCCCACGTCGGTCACGCCGCCACCGGCGTCGATCGGGGTCCAGGCGCAGTCGGAAGCGCGGATCGGCTCGGGGTCGAACCCGCCGGTCTTCCAGATCACGGTCAGGACCAGCAGGGTCAGTGCCACGGCCCCGCCGATGCCGGCCTGCCATTGCCGACGACGCCGTGCCGCTGCCGCCCGACGGGCGATCTGCCGCTCGGTCTTCGCCCGCGCCAAGGCGCGTTGCCGGCTCTTACTGGAAGCCACCGGTGCTCCCCTCCAGGAAAATACGTTTGGGTGCCACGTCACACGCCCGCCAGAGTGTACGGGTAGAAACCGGAACGGTGGTCGCCGCCCGGTCACGGTTCGCTGTGCCTGACCTCCGGATAGGGTCTGAGGGGTTGTCGCGAGGAAATAGACAGGGAGGAGCGCCGCGTTGCTCGTCGCCGGCTTTCCCGCAGAGGCTTTCGGGACCAACTGCTACGTGGTCGCACCGGCGCCCGGTGAGCAGTGCGTCGTCATCGACCCCGGGATCGGGGTCGTCGACCGGCTGGACGCCGTGCTCGCGGAGCACCGCCTGCAGCCCACCGCGGTCCTGCTCACCCACGGCCACCTGGACCACACGTTCTCCGTCACGCCGGTGTGCGGCGCCCGGGGCATCACGGCGTACATCCACCCGGACGACGGCGACATGCTCGCCGACCCGACCAAGGGGCTCAGCACCGACCTGACCGCGCTGTTCGGCGGCCGGCTCACCTGGGCCGAGCCCGAGGACGTCGCGCCGCTCGCCGACGGGATGACGCTCAAGATCGCCGGGCTGGAGCTGGTCGTCGACCACGCGCCGGGCCACACCCGCGGGTCGGTGATGTTCCGGGCCGACAGTGAAATCTTCACCGGTGATGTCCTGTTCAAGGGCTCCATCGGCCGCACCGACCTGCCCGGCGGCAGCATGGCGCAGATGATGGCGAGCCTGCGCGACAAGGTGCTCACGCTGCCCGACGACCTCGTGGTGCTGCCGGGCCACGGGCCGCAGACCACCATCGGCCGTGAGCGCGCCGGCAACCCCTATCTGCGCGAGGCGCAGACCAAGGCACCCACCAAAGGCTGGTAGAGAGCGATGACCCGTCCCACGCCGCTGTCCGGGTTCCCGGAGTGGCTCCCCGAGCAGCGCCTGGCCGAGCAGCAGGTCCTGGACCGGCTGCGCCGGACGTTCGAGCTGTACGGCTTCTCGCCCCTGGAGACGCGCGCGGTCGAGCCCCTCGACCAGCTGCTGCGCAAGGGCGAGACCTCCAAGGAGGTGTACACCCTGCGCCGGCTGCAGGCCGGTGAGGGGGAGGACGAGCAGAGCCTGGGGTTGCACTTCGACTTGACCGTCCCGTTCGCGCGATATGTCCTTGAAAATGCCGGTAAGCTCCAATTCCCGTTCCGGCGGTACCAGATCCAGAAGGTGTGGCGGGGCGAGCGCCCGCAGGAGGGCCGCTACCGCGAGTTCCTCCAGGCGGACATCGACATCGTCGACCGCGACACCCTGCCCTCCCACTACGAGGCCGAGATCCCCCTGGTCATCGGCGACGCGCTGCGGTCGCTGCCGATCCCGCCGGTCAAGATCCTGGTCAACAACCGCAAGCTGTGTGAGGGGTTCTACCGGGGCCTCGGCATCGAGCACCCCGAAGAGATTCTGAGGATAGTCGACAAACTGGATAAAATCGGCCCTGACGCCGTCTCGGCCGAAATTCAGCAGCAGGCCACCGAGGCGCAGGCCAAGGCGTGTCTGGCCCTGGCCGAGATCACCGCCCAGGACGCGTCCTTCGCCGACGAGGTCCGCCGCCTCGGCGTCGAGCACCCGCTGCTCGACGAGGGCGTCGCCGAACTCGCCGCGGTCGTGGAGACGGCCCGCGAGCACAGCCCCGGCCTGGTCCAGGCGACCCTGAAGATCGCCCGCGGCCTGGACTACTACACCGGCACCGTCTACGAGACCGAGCTCGCCGGGTTCGAGCGGTTCGGCTCGATCTGCTCCGGCGGCCGCTACGACAACCTGGCCAGCGCCGGCCGCGACGTGTTCCCCGGCGTCGGCATCTCCATCGGCGTGTCCCGCCTGCTCGGCCTGCTGTTCAAGGCCGACGCGCTCGGCGTGTCCCGGCCCGTGCCGACCGCCGTGCTCGTCGCGCTGTGGAGCGAGGAGGACCGCCCCGTCAGCAACCGGATCGCCGCGTCGCTGCGCGCCCGCGGTATCGCGACGGAGGTGGCACCCGTACCGGCGAAACTCGGCAAGCAGATCCGCTACGCGGAACGGCGCGGCATCCCGTTCGTCTGGTTCCCCGCCAACGGCGACAACCCCGACCAGGTCAAGGACATCCGCAGCGGGGAACAGGTCGACGCCGGAGCGTGGGCACCCCCCGCCGAGGACATCATCCCGACGCTGCGGTGACAGAATGACTACGACCTGCCCGTGCTCGAAGGAGAGAGACAACCCGTGATCCGATCCCATCAGTCCGGCGCCCTGCGGGCCGGCGACGCCGGCACGACCGTGACGCTTGCCGGCTGGGTGGCCCGCCGCCGCGACCACGGCGGCGTCATCTTCGTGGATCTCCGGGACGCCTCAGGCGTGGTCCAGGTCGTCTTCCGCGAGGACATGCAGGTCGCGCACGCGCTGCGCAACGAGTACTGCGTCCTGGTCACCGGCGAGGTGCGCACCCGGCCGGCCGGCAACGAGAACCCTGACCTGCCCACCGGCGCGGTCGAGGTCGTCGCCACCGGCCTGGAGGTGCTGTCGGAGGCCGCGCCGCTGCCGCTGCCGGTCGACGACGGCGAGGCCGCCAGCGACGACGTGCGCTACCGCTACCGCTACCTCGACCTGCGCCGCTCCGGCCCGCACAAGGCGATGAAGCTGCGCTCCCGGGCCAACCAGATCGCCCGCAACCTGCTCGCCGATCGCGACTTCGTCGAGGTGGAGACCCCGACGCTGACCCGCTCGACGCCTGAGGGCGCCCGCGACTTCCTGGTGCCCGTCCGGTTGCAGCCCGGCACCTGGTACGCGCTGCCCCAGTCGCCGCAGCTGTTCAAGCAGCTGCTCATGGTCGGCGGCCTGGAGCGGTATTACCAGATCGCCCGCTGCTACCGCGACGAGGGCTTCCGCGCCGACCGGCAGCCGGAGTTCACCCAGCTGGACATCGAGATGTCGTTCGTGACCCAGGACGACATCATCGAGCTCGGTGAGGCGATCGTGCGGGCCCTGTGGTCCGACCTCGCCGGCCACGAGATCACCGGCGACATCCCGAAGCTGACCTGGCACGACGCCCTCGCCCGGTACGGCTCCGACAAGCCCGACCTGCGCTACTCCGTCGAGCTGACCGAGCTGACGGACTACCTGCGCGGCACCGAGTTCCGCGTCTTCACCGGCGCGATCGACGCCGGCGGCTACGTCGGCGCGGTCGTCATGCCCGGCGGCGCCGGGCAGACCCGCAAGGAGCTCGACGGCTGGCAGGACTGGGCCAAGGCGCGCGGCGCCCGCGGCCTCGCCTACGTGGTCCTGGACGCCGAGACCGGCGAGCCGCGCGGCCCGGTGGCGAAGAACCTGTCCGCGGAGCACCTGGGCGGCCTCGCCGACGCCGTCGGCGCCAAGCCCGGCGACGCGGTCTTCTTCGCCGCCTCCACCGAGCGCCGCGAGGCGCAGGAGCTGCTCGGCGCCGCCCGCATCGAGATCGCGAAGCGGGCCAAGCTCGTCGACGAGTCGGCGTGGTCGTTCTGCTGGGTCGTCGACGCGCCCATGTTCGAGCCCACCGACCCCGAGGCCGGCGGCACCGGGGGTGGCGCGAAGGGCTGGACGGCCGTGCACCACCCGTTCACCTCGCCCAACCGCGAGTGGATCGACCGGTTCGAGGAGTCCCCGGGCGAGGCCCTGGCGTACGCGTACGACATCGTCTGCAACGGCAACGAGATCGGCGGCGGATCCGTGCGTATCCACCGCGGCGACGTGCAGCGGCGGGTCTTCGACACCCTCGGCATCAGCTCCGAGGACGCCGCGGACAAGTTCGGCTTCCTGCTCGAGGCGTTCAAGTACGGCCCGCCGCCGCACGCCGGCATCGCCTTCGGCTGGGACCGCATCTGCATGCTCCTCGCCGGCGCCGACTCGATCCGCGAGGTGATCGCGTTCCCGAAGACCGGCGGCGGCTTCGACCCGCTGACCGGCGCGCCGACCCCGATCACGGCGCAGCAGCGCGCCGAGGCCGGCGTCGACGCCAAGCCGAAGGCCGCGGCCGCCGAGGCGAAGGCTTGACGGTGCTCGTGACCGGCGCCTCCGGGTATCTCGGAGGCGCCGTCGCCGCCCTGGCCGGGGCCGTGCCCGCACCGCGGGTGGACATCAGGGACCTGGCCGCCCTGTCCGCCCTGTTCGCCGTGGTACGGCCGACGACGGTCATCCACACCGCCACCACCCTCGGCAACAAGGGCGGCGCGCCGCAGGACCTCTGGCCCGTGGTCGCCGCCGGCGCGGCCAACGTCGCGGTCGCCGCCCGCTCGGTCGGTGCCCGCCTCGTCCACGTGTCCTCCGACGCCGTGTTCGCCGGCCGTGATGCGCCGTACACGGAGGCCGACGCGCCGTCGCCGGTGTTCGACTACGGTGCCGTGAAGGCCGCCGCCGAGGAGGCCGTCGCCGCCGTCGACCCGGACGCCGCCGTCGTGCGCACGTCCCTGATCGTCTCCGGCGGCCGCGGCGAGCTGTCCCGGCACGAGCGCACCTGCCTCGACCTGGCCACGGGCGCGGCGCATGGGGCGCTGTTCACCGACGAGATCCGCTGCCCGATCGCGGTGGACGACCTGGCCGCCGCCGTGGTCGCGCTGGCCGCGACCGGCCACGCCGGGGTGCTCAACATCGCCGGCCCGGAGGCGCTGTCGCGCCACGAGCTCGGGGTGCGGGTCGCCACCCGGCACGGCCTGGCCGCCACCGCCGTGCCCGCCTCCACCATCGCCGCGAGCGGTCTGACCCGCCCCGGGCGGGTGGTGCTGGACTCCTCCGCCGCAGCAGGGCTGCTCGGGCTCGTTCCGCGACCCGTCTAGGAAGTCTGTTTCGCAGCGCAAACATGTAGGGTCTGGGGCCGTGGACGGCTTGTTTGAGGTGCAACCACCGGGCGGCGGCGATCCCGCGCGGCCCGGCGGGTTCGACGACGTCGCCGCCGACGCGCCCCTCGCGGTGCGGATGCGGCCACGGACCCTGGACGAGCTGGTCGGGCAGCAGCACCTGCTCGCCCCCGGCGCCCCGCTGCGGCAACTCGTCGTCGGCGCCGCGCCGATGTCGGTGATCCTCTACGGCCCGCCCGGCTCCGGCAAGACCACCATCGCGCACCTGGTCGCCGGCGCCTCCGACCGCAAGTTCGTCGCGCTGTCCGCGCTCACCTCCGGAGTGAAGGACGTGCGTTCGGTCATCGATGTCGCCCGCCGCGAGCGCCGCCGCGGCGGCCCGCCGACCGTGCTGTTCATCGACGAGGTGCACCGCTTCAGCAAGACGCAGCAGGACTCGCTGCTCGCGGCGGTCGAGGACCGCACCGTCACGCTGCTCGCCGCGACCACCGAGAACCCGTTCTTCTCCGTCATCACCCCGCTGCTGTCGCGCTGCGTGCTGCTGAAGCTCGAGCCGCTGACCGACGACGACGTTCGTTCGCTGGTGCGGCGCGCCGTGGCCGACGCGCGAGGGCTCGACGGCCAGGTCACGCTCGCTGCGGAGGCTGAGGCGCATCTGGTACGCCTGGCAGCCGGCGACGTCAGGAAGGCCCTCACGGCGCTGGAGGCGGCCGCCGGCGCCGCCGTGGCGCAAGGGGCGACCGAGGTCGACCTGACCACCGCCGAGCGCGCCGTGGACGTGGCCGCCCTGCGCTACGACCGCGACGGCGACGAGCACTACGACGTGGTCAGCGCGTTCATCAAGAGCATCCGCGGCTCCGACGTCGACGCGGCCCTGCACTACCTGGCGCGGATGCTGGTCGCGGGGGAGGACGCCCGGTTCATCGCCCGGCGGCTCGTCGTGCACGCCAGCGAGGACATCGGCATGGCCGACCCGACCGCGCTGCAGACCGCGACCGCCGCCGCGCACGCCGTGGAGTTCGTCGGCCTGCCCGAGGTCCAGATCGTCCTGGCGCAGGCGGTGATCCACCTGGCGCTCGCCCCGAAGTCCAACGCGGTCGTCGCCGCGATCGGCGCCGCCATGACCGACGTGCGCGCCGGCCGCGGCGGTGCAGTTCCCGCGCATTTACGCGATGCGCATTACAAGGGCGCAGCTCAGGTCGGTCACGGCAAAGGGTACAAATACCCACACGACGACCCTCGAGGCGTTGTGCAGCAGCGGTACGCCCCGGAAGGGCTCGACGACCGGGAGTACTACCGCCCTACGGGCCATGGCGCTGAGCGCACTGTGGCGGAACGATTGCCGAAACTGCGGCGTATCGTGCGGGGGACCACAGGGTCTGCAGCAGAACCCGCGGCCGACGGCGTGACCAGCATGGTGGAGGAGCGGCACCGGTGACATCGGGTCGAGACGAGGCCAAGAAGCGGCGCGGCCGCGGCAAGGCCGAAGAAGGCCCGAGCGACGAGGACCTCGGCTGGCTCGCCGAACTCCGCAGCGCCCGCGGCGACGAGGACGTCCTGCAACCGCCCCCGGCCACAACGGCCCCGGGCGGCCGCGACGTGCTGGACGACGCCCCTGCCCCGGACCCCCGCCGCCGCGCCGACCCGCCGCGCCCCGCCGAGCCGACCCAGGCCTGGCACGTGCCACGCGAGTCCCCGTCCGGCGGCCTCCCGGCATCGGGTCGCCGCGGCGCGGAGCCTCCCTCGGGCAGCATCCCGGCGGCCGGGCGCCGTGGCGTGGAGCCTCCCTCGGGCAGCATCCCGGCGGCCGGGCGCCGTGGCGTGGAGCCTCCCTCGGGCAGCATCCCGGCGGCCGGGCGCCGCGGTCCTGCCGAGCGCGAGTCCCCGTCGGGCGGCATTCCTGCCGGTGGCCGTCGCGCCGCGGCGGAGCCTGCCGCCGGCTGGGCGGCCGGTCGTGGCCGTGGCGAGGCCGAGCGGGAGTCGCCGTCCGGTGGCATTCCGGCGGGCGGTCGTCGCGCGGCGGCGGAGCCTGCCGCCGGCTGGCAGCCCGGTCGTGCCGCGGGTCGTGGCGAGGCGGATCGGGAGTCGCCGTCGGGCGGTGTCCCGGCCGGTGGCCGTCGTGCCGCAGGTCGTGTCGAGCCCGAGCGTGAGTCGCCGTCCGGTGGCATTCCTGCCGGTGGCCGTCGTGCCGCGGGTCGTGGCGAGGCCGAGCGGGAGTCACCGTCCGGGGGCATTCCCGCGGGCGGTCGTCGCGCGGCGGCGGAGCCTGCCGCCGGCTGGCAGCCCGGTCGTGCCGCGGGTCGTGGCGAGGCGGAAGGGGAGTCGCCGTCCGGTGGCGTGCCGGCGCGCGGGCGGGGCAGCGTTCCCGAGCCCCCGCCGCCGTGGCAGCCGGAGACCTCCCAGTCCGCCGGGCGCCGCGCCGCCCCCGAGCCCTCCCAGCCCGTCGGCCGCCGCGCCGCTCCCGAGATCGCCGAGCCGGCCGCCGGGCGCCGTGCCGTGCCGGAGCCCTCGCAGCCCCCCGTGGGCCGCCGTGCCGTGCCGGAGGCCTCGCAGCCCCCCGCGGGACGTCGCGCCGTGCCTGAGACGTCGGAGCCTGTCGTAGGGCGCCGAGCCGCTCCCGAGACCACGCCGCCGGCCGGGCGCCGGGCTGCCGTTGAGCCGCCTGCTGCCGGGCCGGTGGCCGGCCGGGGCGTGGCGGGAGCCGCACCGGTCTCCGGCCGCACCGCCGTGCCCGGGGCCGTGCCTCCCGCCGGTCATGTCGCCGTGCCCGGTGTGACGCCCGCGGCCGGCCGCACCGCCGTTCCCGGCGCCGCGCCCGCGACCGGCCGCACGTCGGTGCCCGGTGTGACGCCCGCGACCGGTCGCACCGCTGTCCCGGGCAGCGCTGCCGTCCCCGGCGCCGAGCCCGTTGGCCGGGGGCAGGCCGCCGCGCCCGTGAGTCGGCCGCCCGTCGCCGGTGGCGGACCTGTCACCGGCCGTACGTCCGTGCCCGGTGGTGGGCTGGGCGCCGTGCCGGGTGTGCCGACCGGCGGTGTGCCGGGTGCGGCGCCGTCGCCGTGGGACTCGCCGGCCCGGGAAGCAGCGCCGGGAGGCCACCGTGCCCCGGTCAGCGAACGCCGCGCCGACGACGAGTCCCCGTCCCGCGGTCGCCGTCTTGACGAGGAGTCGCCCTCCCGCGGCCGGCGGGTCGACGACGAGTCGCCGTCGCGGGGGCGGCGGGCGGTGCCGGAGCCGCGCCGTGGCGAGCCGGACCTGGAGCAGAGCGGTGGGCGGAGGGTGTTCGAGGCGGCCGCGGGGGAGACCCGCTTCGCCGCCGACGGGCTCCCGCCCGCGCAACGTCGTGGTGGGTCCGGGGCCGAGCTGACCAGCCGGTTCGCCGCCGACGCCGGCCCCGCCGCGGCGCAGGGCAGAGGCGCCCACGGCTCAGCCGGCTCCCGAGGCGTCGGCGCCCAGGGCATCGGCGCCCAGGGCCCTGGCCCTCGCGCCGCCGGCCCGCACGGCACCGGCCCCACCACCGGCCCCCTCGCCGGCGGCGGCCCGGGCGGCCCAGGCGGACCAGGCGGCCCGGGCGGACCAGGCGGCCCGGCCGGACCAGGCGGCCCAGGCGGACCAGGCGGCCCGAAAGGCATCCAGACCGGCGGCGGCCCCGGCCCGCAGCACGGACCCCACCATGGCCCGCAGGGCACCCAGGACCCGCACGGCGCCGGCCCGCGCGTCGGGCCGCAGCAGCGTGGCCCCCAGCAGCGCGGGCCGCAGCAGCAGCGCGGGCCCCAGGGCGGCCCCGGTGGCCGGCCGGCGCCGTACGGCGTGGCCCGCCAGCCCGGCGAGGCGCCGCCGAAGCCGTTCGTGGATCTGGCCAGGTTCGACCCGAACCCGGCGACCACGTACCGCGGGACGGCCACCACCCCGGGCGCGTTCGACTGGGAGTCCACGACGCAGATCGCGCCGTTCGGGCTGCTGCAGCTCGCGCAGGCCAAACGGGTCCGGCAGCTGCGCCTGGCGACGATCATCTTCGTGGTGCTGGCGGTGGTGAGCGCGCCGGCGGCGTTCTTCGTGATCCGGGAGTTCACCCGGGACCCGGTGTTCGTGGAGCTGGACAACCTGAACCTGCCGGAGTGGGCGGCGCGCAACCCGACCGACGGGGCGCTCGGCAGCCGGTGGTGCATCCGCGAGTGCCGGTCCCGGCAGCGGACCTGGGAGTCGGCGCGCGGGCCGGAGGAGACCAACCGGGCGTTCGTCGGCAAGCTCAAGGACGCCGGCTGGGTCGAGTGGGACATCCCCGACTGCCAGGCCGAGGGCGTCGACGGGATCGAGACCTGCTGGCAGCGCGACGAGTACGTGCTGGACCTGTGGGTCCGCGCCGCCGTCTGTGACGTGAAGAACGCCCGGCCGACGGTGAACGCGTCGCCGCCCCCGGGGTCGGCCAAGCCGACGGCGAAGGCGCCGGCCAGCCAGCCGGCGTCACAGGAGCCGAACCCGCAGCCGAGCGAGGTGGCCAGCCCGGGGCCGGCGCCGACGGCGATCTGCCCGCTCGCGGTGACCACGATCAAGGTCTTCAACCGGATCAGCTACGGCCCAGGTGGGCAGTAGGCCGGCGGTTGAGCGCGACACCGGCCGGTCGAGAAGCGCCGCTACATCACGGAGGGTAGGGTTCCTCCGTTGGATGAGCGCATCCACGCGGGTGAAGGAGGTCGGGCGTGTCCGTGTCCCTGGGCGGTATCGCGGCGCTGGTGGCGTCGGGTGGTTTTTTCGTGCTCGTGCTCGTGCTCGCGGTGCCGATCCTGCGCGTCCGGCACACGATCGACGCGGCCACCGGCGCGCTGCGCGACGTCGCGGACCAGACGACCCCGATGCTGGAGCGGGTCAACATCACCATCGACAATGTCAACGTGGCCCTCAACCAGGTGCACACCACGCTTGACGGGGTCAACATGCAGCTGGCGCGCATCGACACGATCACCGAGAACGTGTCGCACGTGAGCGCCAACGTGGCGAACCTGTCCACGGTGGTCAGCGCGGCCGCCGCGAACCCGCTGGTGAAGGTCGCCGCCTTCGGCTACGGCGTGCGCAAGGCCGCCGCGAACCGCCGCGCCGCCGCCGATGAGGCCGAGGTGCGGGAGCAGATCAAGCAGTCGCGGCGCAAGCGGATCTGAGCGGCCGGCGCTGCCCGTACACCATTGAAAAAACTCGTACACCATTGAGAAAACGCGAACAGAGAGGTTGAGCCATGCGGCGGATGCTGTGGCTCGGGATCGGACTTGCCATCGGCGCGCTGGTGGTCCGCGCGGTGACGAAGAAAGCGCAGGCGTTCACCCCGCAGGGCATGGCCGCCTCGGCGCGCAACTCGGCCGCCGGGTTCGCCGACAGCGTCCGCGGGTTCGTCGACGACGTGCGCGACGGCATGGCGGAGCGTGAGGCCGAGATCCACGCCGCGTTCACCGAAGGTTCGACCCTTGACGAAGACCTTTACCCGGAAGGCCGGCAGCACCGATGAAGACCGCGGAGATCAAGCGTCGTTTCCTTGCCCATTTCGAGGGCGCGGGACACACGGTGGTGCCCAGCGCGCCGCTGCCGGCGATCGCCGACCCGAACCTGCTGTTCATCAACGCCGGCATGGTGCAGTTCGTGCCGTTCTTCCTCGGTCAGCGCACCCCGCCGTACCCGCGGGCCGCGAGCGTGCAGAAGTGCATCCGCACCCCCGACATCGACGAGGTCGGCAAGACCAGCCGGCACGGCACGTTCTTCCAGATGAACGGCAACTTCTCCTTCGGCGACTACTTCAAGGAAGGCGCGATCAAGCTCGCCTGGGACCTGTCGACGAAGCCGGTCGACCAGGGCGGCTTCGGCCTGGACGCCGACCGGATCTGGGCGACGGTCTACCTCGACGACGACGAGGCGATCGACATCTGGAAGCGCACCGGCCTGCCCGCCGAGCGGATCGTGCGCCGGGGCAAGAAGGACAACTTCTGGTCCATGGGCATCCCCGGCCCGGCCGGCCCCTGCTCGGAGCTGTACTACGACCGCGGCCCCGCCTACGGCAAGGAGGGCGGCCCCGAGGTCGACGAGGACAGGTACCTGGAGTTCTGGAACCTCGTGTTCATGCAGTACGAGATCACCAACGTGCGGTCCAAAGAGGACTTCGACATCGTCGGTGAGCTGCCGAACAAGAACATCGACACCGGCATGGGCCTGGAGCGCATCGCGTCGATCCTGCAGGGCGTGGACAACCTGTACGAGATCGACGAGGTCAACCCGATCCTCACCAAGGCCGCGGAGATGACCGGCAAGCGGTACGGCCAGGCCGTGTCGCACGTCGCCGCCGAGTCGCACCCGGACGACGTGCGGCTGCGCGTCATCGCCGACCACGTCCGCACCGCCCTCATGGTGATCTCCGACGGGGTCACGCCGTCCAACGAGGGCCGCGGGTACGTGCTGCGCCGCATCCTGCGCCGGGCGATCCGCTCGATCCGGCTGCTGGGCTGGCACGAGGGCCCGGCGCTGCCGATCCTGCTGCCGATCGCCCGCGACTGCATGGCGCCGTCCTACCCGGAGGTCGCCGCCGAGTTCGACCGGATCTCCACGTATGCGTACGGCGAGGAGGAGGCCTTCCTGCAGACGCTGCGGGCGGGCACCACGATCCTCGACCAGGCGGTCACGGAGACCAAGGCGGCCGCGAAGAGCGTGCTGCCCGGCGACAAGGCGTTCCAGCTGCACGACACGTACGGCTTCCCGATCGACCTGACCCTGGAGATCGCGGCGGAGCAGGGCCTCACCGTCGACGAGGAGGGCTTCCGCCGGCTCATGGCGGAGCAGCGCACCCGCGCGAAGGCCGACGCGAAGGCCCGCAAGACCGGCCACGCCGACCTGTCGCAGTTCCGTGCCGCGCTGGAGCAGGGCGGGCCGGTGGAGTTCACCGGGTACCGCGAGGTCGCCCGCGAGTCGGTCGTGCGCTCGCTGCTCGGCGCCGACGCCGCCGGCCAGGGCGAGGAGGTGTCGCTGGTCCTGGACGCGACCCCGTTCTACGCCGAGGGCGGCGGTCAGATGCCCGACCTGGGCGTCATCACCACCGGCAGCGGCAAGGTCGAGGTCCTCGACGTGCAGACCCCGCTGCCCGGCCTGATCGTGCACCGCGTCAAGGTCCTCGAGGGCGAGATCCGGCCCGGCGAGTCCGCGTTCGCGGAGATCGACACCACGCGCCGGCGGGCCGTGTCCCGGGCGCACACCGCGACCCACCTGATCCACCAGACGATGCGCAACTTCCTCGGCGAGTCCGCGACGCAGGCGGGGTCGCTCAACGCGCCCGGCCGGCTCCGCTTCGACTTCAACACCCCCGGCGCCGTGCCGCAGAGCGTCCTGCACGACGTCGAGCAGCAGGTCAACGAGGTGCTGCTGCGGGACCTGCTGGTGCACGCGTTCATCACCTCGCAGGAGGAGGCGCGCAAGCTGGGCGCCATGGCGCTGTTCGGCGAGAAGTACGGCGACGAGGTCCGCGTCGTCGAGGTCGGCGACTACGCGCGCGAGCTGTGCGGCGGCACCCACGTCGAGCGCTCCAGCCAGCTGGGCCTGGTGAAGATCCTCTCCGAGTCGTCGATCGGCTCGGGGGTACGGCGGGTCGAGGCGCTCGTCGGTCTGGACGCGTTCGGCCACCTGGCCCGCGAGCACGTGCTCGTGTCGCGCCTGGCCGAGCTCTTCCGGGTCCCCGGCGACCAGGTCGCCGACCGGGTCGAGCAGACCGTCGCGCAGCTGCGTGACGCGGAGCGGGAGCTGGAGAAGCTGCGCACCCAGCTGGTGCTCGCCAACGCCGGCGGGCTCGCCGATGCGGCGAAGGACGTCCACGGCGTCGCGTACGTCGGCACCGAGGCGCCCGAGGGCACCTCCGCCAACGAGGTCCGGACCCTGGTGCAGGAGATCCGCGGCCGCATCCCGGCCGACCGGCCCGCGGTCGTCGCGGTCACCGCCCGCGCCGGCGGCAAGGCGTCCCTCGTGGTCGGGCTCAACGCCGCCGCGAAGGGCCGCGGCCTGTCCGCCGGTGACCTGGTCAAGGGCGCCCTGTCCGGCCGCGGCGGCGGCAACGCCGACCTCGCGCAGGGCGGCGGCGTGCCGGCCGCCGAGGCGCCGAACCTGCTCGCCGCGGTCGAACGCGCGCTGTAGGTGACACCGACGGAGCTGGCGCCGGGGGAGTTGACCCGGATCGGCGGCGCGGGTGCCTCCATCCTGCCCTCGGGGTACGACACTTTTCCCGTACCGGCCGGCTCCGTCGATCGGATTAGTCCGATTTGTACGAAA